>NZ_BCBP01000094.1:0-18542 GCF_001753955.1 Pseudomonas sp. NBRC 111139 | reverse complement strand
TTATTAAACTACCACCCTTCATCCGAAAACCACAAGAAATACTTGACAAATTGACAAAATGTCAATTCAGCAAACTATTCATCCGTGCCAGAAGCTGCTGCTTTACCACCTCTAAAGCCTTCCAGCAGAGCGGCCTGCAGGGTTCTGTTCAGTTCACGCAGCTCCTTGTTCTGTGCTTCTAGGGCGCTCAGGTTCTGTTGGGTAACCTCCAGACGACCGCGGGTCTCAGCGGCATCGTCAGTGGCCTTCGAGCGCTGAATCCGCAGCTGGTCGATGAGCGTCAAAGCTTGCTGCAGCTCCTTGCCGACCTTCTCTGTTTTGCCTCTCTCTTCATCCCGAACCCTGGCGGTCTCCATCATCAGGTGGTTTTCGGTTCTCTCAAGGTGCTCCTCCGCGGCAATCCGCGCAGTCTCGGCCTTCGCACGTGCAGACTCAGTCGCATCGTTTGCTGATTGGAGCTGCTGCTGAAGGCGCTCAAGCTCTCCGCGATGCATGTCCTGGGCACGCTCAACTACGCCACTGTGCACATCCTGCAGGCGCTTGATTTCCTCACCATGAGCCTGACTTGCGGCAGTGAGTCTCTTGTTGAGATCTGCGACCTCAGCTTGAAGTTGCCGAATATAAGCACTCGACTGATCCAGCTGATCGGTCAACCGCTCCTTGTCCGCGATGAGGCCAGCGAGCTCTCTGCTCTGGGATTCAAGGCTAGCAGTAGCTGCCCGCTCATTGTCCTGCGCCGCCTTGGCGGCATCAACGGCAGCCGCTGTCGCCGTCTCAAGCGCTTTGCGCTCAACCGCATGAGTCTCCTCGGCCGCCTTTAGAGCGACATCCCAGATCTCATCAAGCTTTTCGCACACTGCGTTTGGAACACCAGGTCTTCGCAGCCTGGCGCTCAGAATAGGGCCGGTCTCACTCCAGAACCTTTTGATTTCCTCGTTCACCAGATTGGGCGAGGCTTTGAGGTCATGGTGAATGTATATGCACTCGCGAATTTCCGCCTGGCGAACCTCGCGACCCGCATCAAGCAGCTCTCTCGCGTAAAGGTGGACAAGATCTCTGGTGCTCAGCCTTTTGTCAGATGGGAGTCCGGTGTTGGCCATGAGGCGTATCCTTGGAGATAGGGTCGGGAGACTAGGAGCCGGCGACCTCGGCGAGGGGCCAGTACGTGCCTTGGCCGCTCCTCACAGGGAGGGGGCTGGCCTTAGAGGGGAGCATACACTCACGTCTCTAAAACAACAAATTCGTATTGGATATCATACGTAACGTATCCGAAAAATGAAAAACTCGTGAATATCTCCGATTATCACGAGTTTTTTCAAGCAAGAAAAAACGCCCCTTCAAAAGCCCATCGCTATCAGTAGCTGGCTTTTCAAAGAGGCGTTTTTGATTACTCGTTAACCCCTATGAACAAAGGGGTTCTGACAAATTTGCTTGCGCTGGAGATCAAGCATCAACGTCAGCCATAAATGCGAAGCCACGGCCAAAAATGCGAAAGCAAGGCAGCACCGGATCTGCGGGGCACCATAGCTGAAACGAACCATGGACACTTTTCAAACCCTAGCACAGAGCGGCCGCAACCCGATCATTGCCCGATCAGCTGCAGAAAACCTGCTGTATTGGCAAAGCCTCACTGATGCTCCTGGGTCAAACGCCCAGGCAAAACCGTCTTGTTGAGCAGTCTGGCGCCGGCGGTGATCCAGACGTCTGAGGCATGGCTGCCAACGGCGGGAAGTAATTCGTGAACTTGGAGGATGAACGCAACGGTCCAGGAATCAGTTCCGGAAACGTCCTCAGTATTACTTCCGAGGACAGAGCCCCACGGTACCTTGCTCATAAGCCGCGGCGACCACTGGGATGTACGGACCCCGAAGACGCTCCTACGTCGATTCTGATCAATTCGCAGGGGCTAACATCACCAGATTTCACACAGGAGCACGTAAAAAATCCATCTTCTGGGCTCATCTCAGGATTCAACGGGCGCAGCCAACCTGGCTCATCCAACTACTTGATTTCATCGTTAATGCCCCTAAAATCAGGGATTTCACAACAAAAGACTTGCGCTGTGGATCAAGCCAAAAATGCAAAGATTTCTCGTGGGCTGCTGCTCCTGCGCCCTGGGAAGCTGTCCCGAGATGACTTCAAGCAACTGATCCTACATAAGGGTTGGCGCATGGCTGATGTGGCATGCCGTTGGTCAATTCGTCCAGAGCACATGAGCCGCATCGCTGCCGACGAGGACAGGGACTTCAAATGGGACGACCTGGCCCGGGCTTTACCAACGCTGAGCCCAAACGAACAGGCTGCGGTGAAAGCAGCTCGCATGGTGCTGGCGCCACCAGCCAAACGGCAGCGCAAGATCACTCAGGTGCAAGATGCACCGATCGAGGTGCCAGTAGCGGTCGCAAGCTCTGCAGCTGCTGATAAGCCCTTCACTTGGAATCATGATGACGACGAAGATGACGAAGAGTTCGCAGGGGTCGCCACAGACGGCTATCGCTGGAGGCGCTACCTATCCCGCGGTGCCGAGCTGGTCGTCGACAGCGAGATCGACAACTTTGCGACGTTCGGGTCCATTCTGGTAGTGGTTGCAACACGGGAAGGTGTCGATTCGGCTGGAGGCGTACAGGAAGAGTACCAGTGCGAAGCACCATCAGGCTCGCAGCGATGGTTCGAGCCCGATGAGATTGACGACTGGCTTGTCTACAACGGCAAAACGCGAGACTTACGATGAACACGAACACTCCAGCCATACACAGAATTCCGTACCTCCAGGCCAAGTCAGAAGTTGCGCTGCTTGATCGCGAGCCTGTCGACGTCATTGACCAGGTCGATGTGATCCAGGCAGATAACGACATCGAAGCAGCTTGGATGTGGCTCCATGCCAAAGGAACGAACCCTAAGACTAAACGGGTTATGCGGAAGGAAGTGGAGCGGTTCATCCTCTGGGCATTGCACACCCTGGGTAAACAGCTCTCCCAAATAACTGTGATGGACATCACCCAGTACATCGGCTTTATGGCTGACCCACAGCCGGCTGAGGTTTGGGTATCGCATACAAAGCACAAGCGCTCTCATCCAGACTGGAGACCGTTCGCTGGACCACTTAGCAAAGCGTCGCAGCAGTACGCCCTGATCCAGATCGGCAGCATGTACAAGTGGATGATCCAGGGTGGACGCCTTAAAGCGAACCCAGTGTCGCTCGTGGCCAAGCCCCAAGTCGACGTCGACTTGACGATCAAACGGCTGCTTCCCGAGGCAGCCATAGGCTTGGCATTTGAGGCTATCGCAGCTACAAAAAGCCCACTCAAACGAGCTCGCGACCATTTCATGTTGAGCTTGTTCTACATGACCGGCGTGCGAACGTTCGAAGCGACCGGCGCTACCATGGGCAAAATCCGGCGATCAGCAAGCGGTACTCTGTGGTTGGAGGTGCTGGGCAAACGAAACAAGGTTAGAGATGTGCCGATATCCGAAGACCTCTATGAGGACTTGTTGCAGTATCGCCACGCGTTCGGGTTGTCACGTGAGGTGCCAGTGAAGGACACAACCCCCCTCCTCCTCGCCTCGAACTCAAAGCTCAAACGCGCGCATAACGACACCATTTTGAAAGCAGTCAAAGAGATCATGCATCGTGCTGCAGCCCTGGCAATAGAGCGCAGCCAGTTCGATTTGGCCGATCGACTTGAGGAGGCCTCAACGCACTGGCTCCGCCACTCGTGCTTCAGTCACCTTGCCAAAGCTACTGGTGACCTGGTGATGATCAAGGCTCTGGCTGGTCACAGCAAAATCGAAACCACCAGTCGTTACCTGCATACGGAGGACGACGCTTTGCATGCGGGTGTCGTTCAAACCCTAAGCACCCCTCGACTACACCGGTAAATATCTCCAGGCCTCAGTGTTGTTGAATCAGTGACGGTGGCTGCCAAGGCCACCCTTCGCTGATGGCCCGGCTGCTGTGAGGGATGAAGCATCGTCCGACCATTTTCGACGAACAACTCTCATACCTGCAGTGTACGTCCTCCGCATAGAGCCCTCTCCGTTACGACGGACATCTGAGCGCCCTACCCTCGATATTTTTGTCGCTAAATCAGTTAATTACCCAAAATCATCTGGTTGACAGCGTTTGAACCCAGACACTACCAGATGACAGATTTCAGTAAGTGTTCTATCTCTATCAGGTAGAAATGCGTTTTTTCTTGTCTGACCGTATGGATTCGTATGAAAATGCGGCCATCCTACCTACCTGACCTCGGTAAACCACATGACTTCAGCTGCTGCGCCACTCGATCAGTACATCTTCACTGATTTCACTCAGCTAACCTTCACCCCACAATTTGTGGCTGAACGCTTGATGATCAGCACGCAGACACTCAAAGCCATCGAGAAGGAACACGACCTCAACATCGCACGTGTCGCACGCGGATCCGTAGAGGTCAGGAGCTACACGCTAGCTGACATGTTCCTGATTGCGTCGATTCGTCGTGCAAATGGGAACACTAAAGGGTTTTCGAGACCAATCACCTGCTCGACTTACGTCCAAAAAGGTGGGACCGCGAAAACTACCACCACTTGCAATATCGGCATCGAGTTCGCTTTGGCAGGTTTCAAGACCCTGATCATTGACAACGATCCTCAAGCCGACGTGTCCAGCATGCTGGGCTATGACCCTGACCAGACTACCGAGGAGCTTGTAGAGCTTGGCCTTCCTGCTGACAGAGCAGTAGAGGGCCACCTCGGGAACCTGATCCGTCTCGGAAACTTCCCAGAAATGACCCTGGACCAAGTGATCAAAAAACCATTTGGCGAGCACGGCCCCCACCTCATCCCAGCTTACGATTCCTTGGACGATATGGACGTTGTGCTCCGTAACGCCCAGGGTGCCGACTTCCGGTACTCACTGTTCATCGAACGAGCTCGCAAAGGTCAGCTCCCTCACTGCGACTTATCAAGCTATGATGTGATCATCATGGATAACGCACCTTCTGGAACCATGCTATCCCGGAACAGCCTGGCCGCAGCTGATTTCCTGCTGTGCCCAATCCGTATGGACAAATTCTCCTTCCGTGCGCTATCTCGACTGGCCCACAAGATCAATGAAATGAGCACCGATTTCGGTCGGGCTCCAGAGATCGTTGCAGTTCCCACCATGTACATGCGCAACCGCCCCCGCCTACAAGCGAACCTCGCTCGCTTGTCCAGTTTGTTCCCAGGGAAGGTTACGGAACAACCGCTCTTCCACTCCGAGGACTACTCGAAAAGCCTGGAAGACGGCGTACCTCTTTCCCTCTGGAAACAAGGTGGTGAGAACTCTTTGGTCGCGTTCCGCAATGTGTTCGAGGAAATGGTTGGCCGAATCAAAACAGTCCTGGAGAAGGGTAAATGAGGAGTTCTAGCCCGATCGGCAAGCCTACTGTGATCGCGCCGGCGGAGGGTTCGTCTAGCATCCAGGGCGTACATGTTCCGAAGGTTATTCCGGAAGCTAACCTCCGGCCGATGAGCGAGGTGCTCAGTTCTTTGCACCTTGATGAAGAAAGGGACAGTTCAGCGGAGCCGCTGGAACGTGCACCGGTTTCTGATGCTGATCACGTTCACCAGCCGGGCTTGGATGACATTTTCTTGAGCGGCGAGCGCTTGCCAGGCGAGGCAAAGTTCTTGCAATTGACGCTCATACGCCGCGGGAAGTATCAGCCACGCCGCAAATTTGACCCCGAGAAACTCGGCCTTCTCGCGAACACGATTGAAGATAAAGGCCTCAACAACGCGATTATCGTTCGCCCTCTTGCTGACGGTACTTACGAGCTTATTGCTGGTGAGCGCCGGTTCCTGGCTCATGAGCTGCTCCGAAAAGCCTACATCTACGCGCTCATCCGGAATCTGTCGGATGCGGAAGCGGCGATCTTGTCCGTTACGGACAACGATGCCCGGGAAGACCTTACTGAATTCGAGCGTGGTGCAAGTTACAAGAAGCTTCTCGATGACAAGGTTGTACAGTCCCAGGCGGAGTTGTCCCGCCGTGTCGGTCGAAGCATGGCCACGATCAGCCGCTGCCTTGCTTATTTCAAGTTGCCTGAGGGTGTCATTTCACTGCTGGAAGAAGATCCTGACCTGATTGGTAACAGGGTTGTCTCCGATATGGTTGCTTTGGCTGACAAGGGACATATTGAAACCGTTCTGGCCGCCGCAAACCGTATTAAAGAAGGTGCATCCCAGGACAGCGCAATCAACTGGGCCAAAGGTGAGATTCGGCGCAAGACATCACCTCAGGCCCCTGTTCCTCCGCGGCAAATCGATTACAAGGAACGCACCCAGCTGGATGCCCGTATCGATGGGCGCAAGTTGATTCTCACTCCTCCCAAAGGCATTGATCCCGCAGAGGTCCTCGCATACATCGAGGAGATGCTCAAAACGCGTAGTTAAAATCCCTTCCGCCGCCGGCCCCTCCGGCGGCAAGGCGCCCTCGCCTTTCCTTTTTTAATCCACTGATATTGTTGAGTTTTTCGTAGTTTCACTGTGAAAAGCTCGGTCTCGGATCACATCACTTCTTGTCCTCCTGGCTATTTTTCACAGTGAAAAATAACGCCCCCTCCTAGGCGTTTCACTGTGAAAAACTAGCCCCTATTCCCATCTCAACTATGTAGCAGCTCCCTCCATCAGCGCTCACTACCAACTGCGCACTGTGCAGTGTTTACTATGCAGTGCACACCTCACACTGCTCACTGCTCACTGCGCACCGCATAGCCAGCTCATTTGCTGGATGAATGAAGTCACGCCGTCATGCTTTTCACTGTGAAACGCTCTAGCAGCCCTTCTCCTAGCCAAACCATTTCACAGTTCGACGCGCTCCCGCCGATTGCTGTAATGCGGGTCGTTTCACAGTGAAAAGGTAATCGGCTTCCACCTGCTCTCTTCCTTCTCCGAGTCGTGCCCAGAAGTCTCGTTCTGCTCCTGCGATCCAGACATCACCGGCGCAGCTGGCAAGTTGCCGAGCACCGACCCATCCCCACTTTTCACGGTGAAAAGTGCGCTCGGGCACTTGGACGGAACTCCTTACCAAGACGGGTGCTACCGGACATCTTCTAGGAGACTCAAGTTATGAGCAGCCGACTGCCGAGTTGAATAGCCAGCGTCCAGGAATGTGCATGTTGTGAATGCCCATAGATTTCCGCCTCCCTTTTCACGGTGAAAAGACTACGGGTTGCTGGTCTGGGGTAGTGCCTGCAGATCCAAAGGAAATGGACATGAGTGATCCGACTTTGCGCGCCTGGCTTCAATCTGGCATCGAGCTTTTCACGGTGAAAAGCCGCGGCCCCCTTCATATACGGACAGGTTCCGGGTTTCTATTTCACTGTGAAAAGCTTCACCTCGGTGAGGGAACTCATGGATTCAAAACGCAGCTCAGTACGTAAACAGGTATCGAACTGTCCTGGCTTAATCAGCTCCGTGGTGCAATTCGCGCCACTGGCGGCATTCCGACGTTTTCACAGTGAAAACCCGCGGGGTGGCACACCATTACGAGCGGTTACCGCGAACTGCTCTCCACCATGCCCAACGGTCATAGGGGATGCGAGGATCGACAGGGTTAACGGCAGTGCATTAAATCCGTGCCGGCTGCTGGATCAAGCTGTGCGTTTCACAGTGAAAACACTCACAACCAAGAGCCCAGATAACGGGCCAGCTTGTTAAGAACCTGCTGCTTTTGGGTTCATACAGCGAGGGTCCCGAGTCGATGGTCATGCCATTGAGCTGTGCCCCGCTGCACGCGGTGACCACCGCCGTTGCCCGTAGCGTACTGCCCCAGGCAACGGCGGAAAGAGGCGGATCACCGGCTACCTTTGATACCGGGGCGGGTTCGGTTTGAATCAAGGCCGGCGACATGATGACGACTCTCCGGCCAGGACCAGGCGAAGCGGCTTTAAGGCACGGTCAGGGCTGTTTTCTCGCGCAGCGTTCTGCCTTCGTATTTCTCGCGGAAGCGGATCCGGCCGGCGGCGCAATTCGGGGCAGCACGTACTCGACGAAATCATCGATGCCATGGGTATAAGTGAGTGGGCGCGATGTTGACGCTATCGGCGGGTTCCTCTTCGACCCAAGCCTCCATCTTGTCGCCCACGTCCTGACCGGTGCTGACGATGGCCAGGTGCTCCTGGGCCTTCCAAGCGATGCGCTTGCACAGCTGAAGAATGCTCAGGCCTTTTCGCTGGGCGGTCTCGTAGTACATCTGCGCGGTGCTGCGCAGCCCGACGATCTCCAGGTTCGATTCCGGTACCGGGCCGTCAATCAACTCGCGTGGTCATTTCACTGTGAAACGTAGGGATGAAACGAGCTCATAAATTAGCCATTTCACAGTGAAAATCAGGCCCCCGGTCATCAAGGACTTTAGGTGAAGTGCATAGATGAACCGCCCAATTGTTCTCGCCTGCCCAACGTAACCAGTACATAGACGGTGCGTATGCTTGGCCTGGCATGGGGTCCTCCTTTGATTTGTAGAGTAGAGGGCGTGGGGCAAGCAGATCAATCTGTTACCATAGGATTCAATAAAAGTACGTTTACGTGTTATGCGTCGAATACAAAACCATGTGCTGCATAACAGCAGTGCAAGCTATGGCGCATACGCCCCCAAAAGATCAGGAGAAACGCATGTCTATTGCACTGGTATTGAGCGAAGGCTCCGGAACCATCTTCGAGAACAAGAACCGCACATCTGATGCAGCACCCGTGATGATCGGCTATATGGAGTTCCCGCTGAACAAGGAGCGCAGCCATAAGCTGAAGCTTGAGGTAGCGGTCTGGCTCAAGCAGAAGAACGGCTCGAACGAGAAGTTCTACTCACTGTCAGTAGGCGGGATCAATGCCAGCCTGTTCAAGGAAGCTGACAAGAAGGAAAAAGGTCCCGACTACGCGGGTAGCTTCGGCTTCAACCACGAAATGCGCATTGCAGGCTGGCGCAAAGACGGCGTGGATGGTGGTGCACCATTCATCAGCCTTTCGGTTACACCAAAGGTTAGACCGGTGAGCCAGCCGTCGCCAGCAGCTGACGCTGCTGCGCATGCAAACCCAGCTCAGGATGGTCTAGTGGATACAGGTGATCCTCGGTTCCAATTCTGATAACCCCAGACCCCGCTTAGCGGGGTTTTTTTTTGCCTGTTCATTTCCGCAGGCAGCTTCGAAGTCGAATCACGAGGTACTGGCCCTTCATCTCAACGGCAATGGACCTCAGCTTACTACCCAGGCTTAACCGCTGTAGGAGGGTGACTTCCGCGAAGCGGTCGAAAGCTCAAACTCTGACTGCAATTGGGCCTTCACAGCGTCATTGGCGCTCTCTGCCATATGTGACCAGGCCGCCCACAACATACGGCCCACATAATCATGCAGCCCTTCATTACTGGTCTTGGGTACCGTGTAGGCAGGCACTGCCGGCGCGAGGCCAGTCAAGACTGCAACCGATCAAGACCAGGGCCATGCTGCCCATACCCATAGAGAGAGCGTGTTCTGCGCACCTGGTTACCGCCCGGGCTTTAGCTGCGTGCGGGCTCGCTCGGTCCGACTGCCATTTAGGAGGCCTTGCCAGGCCGAGCAGATACATTATTCCCGCCAATTAGGCCGGCAACACGGCTGTTCCCGATAAGGCCACGGGCACTCTGGCAATGGTGTCCTATTCCCCCGTTATCGCCCATGCTCGTTCCATCAGACGCAGCATGAGCCTGACATCTTGTTTCGTAGCCTGGTCGACTCGATCGCCCCCCTTTTTCTCTCTGTCATGGCTCAAGTGACCCAGGGCTCTTGATCGAGGTGACCTGCTGGGACCGCCTGCAGTGTTTTCACGTGAAAACCTCATGCCGCCAATTGTGCCATGGCTAGAGGTGGCGTCCTTCGTAGGCGCGGACCTCCCTGGACCTGGCTGTCTGATCACAGGGCGAAACAGCGAAATGTGCCATCTCTAGAGGCACGACAGATCGAAATTGCCCAAATGTGCCATGGTTAGTGGGCAAAATTGGGAAGCCGTCCGAAATGTGCCATCTCTAGATGAGGTAGGGGCAGTGGCCACCCAGCCAAATGTGCCACGCTTCGAGTGTCTCCCCATCAGTCTTATGCCACTTTTCACAGTGAAAACTATATCAACGATGCCGATCGCGGGCTTCGTTCAACTAGTTCAAACAGGTTGAGTCATTATGCGTCGTGGCAATCCACTATTAGGGGGGGCTAAGGGGGGAGTCGCACCTCCCTAGAACATCAATTGTGCCATCGTCAGGGGGAGGAGGGGTTCTGTAGGTGTCTGATAAGGCTGAAGAAACGAAATGTGCCATTGTTAGAGCACTGCTAAAGCAATTTCGGCAGATCGCTGCGTTCGTGTGCCACGAATCGTGCTGA
This sequence comes from Pseudomonas sp. NBRC 111139, assembly GCF_001753955.1. Classification (NCBI taxonomy): domain Bacteria; kingdom Pseudomonadati; phylum Pseudomonadota; class Gammaproteobacteria; order Pseudomonadales; family Pseudomonadaceae; genus Pseudomonas; species Pseudomonas sp. NBRC 111139. Next base: position 8,174 of record NZ_BCBP01000094.1, on the reverse strand, counting down.
AGAGTGCCATCGTTAGGGAGGGTGCCGATGCGAAATCGATCATCAGTAATGGCTGGAAAGCCCGTATTTACTGGGATTGGCCCAATTGTGCCATTGCTAGGAAGCCACAGGCCTACCAGTGGCACAATTCACGAGATCGCCTAGCGATGGCACAGTACGGGTCTAAAGGTGGCACATGTTTCTAAGGATGGCACCGGAGCCATCTACCGCCGGCACATTAGTCTCGGAGGATGGCACTGTTTCCCCTGGAGATGGCACAGAAAAATGGCTAGAGCCCTTGTGTATCAAGGGTTTGAGTGATTCACTAACAAAGCTTTAAAAAAGCAGTGAAAACAGAAACAAGCTGTTGTAGGTTTTTTGCTATCGCTTTTTTGAGTCAAAAGCGAAGGGCAAAAGCGGTACCTAGGGATGGCACAATTGGGCACTGACGTTGGAACCGTATTTTCGTTGACCAGAAGTCATACGTTCGAGTAATGTGCCACCACAGTCACCGATGGCACAATTCACATGGACTCAGAAACCCCCACACCGCGAGCTCCGAGAGCAAAGCGTACAGCCGGAGCGACAACGGATACCAGTCCAGCTAAACGCAAGAGGGCACCCAAGCTCCAGGTCGTTCGTGATGTAGAGCCATCCAAAGCCGTAGAGCTGAAAAAGGCAACCGAAGCCCTCTCGATGCGAAACGTCTCTGCCGCCAGTGACTTCACATTCCTTCAGCGAAAACTCTACAACACCCTCCTTCAATTCGCCCAGCAGCGGCCGAGAGAGGAGATGGTTCATGAGATCCCGATCAAACAGGTCGAGGACAACATTGGACACACCACGTCGAACAGCCGTGATTACCTCAAGAAGGTACTCGTGAGCATGTCTCAGACCCAGGTGGAGTTTGACTACAAGGGTGAAAGCCCTGGGCGCAAGAGCGAATGGGGCATCGCAAACCTGATCGCTGAAGCCTACATCTTGGAAGATGGCCAGACCCTTCGCTTTTCGTTCCCACCGGATCTGAAACGCCGGCTACTCGACCCAGCGATCTTCAACTTGATCGACTTGCGGATGCAGTACCACTTCTCCAGCTTCTCTGCTCTCACTCTGCACGAGATCACGTCTCGCTACCTCGGCTCACCCATGGGAGAGACGTACCGTGCACATTGGTCTGAGTGGAGCGTTGTGCTGTCAGGATCTGCTACGCCACATGCCGAATTTCGCGACTTCAACAAAATGCTGGGTCGCGCAATCGACCAGGTCAACAGCATTGAACGCAGATTCCGCATCTCACCGCACGTCACAAAGCTAAACCGGAAGATGGACAAGCTTTGGTTCAAGCTGGAGACACTGATTCAGCCTGGCCTAGACCTTGGACCATCACCAGAGCTGGTTAGCCAGGACGTGTCAAAGCGCCTTAAAGCACTGTCCTTGAGTCAAAAAGATATCGATGAGCTTGGCATGACTCACGATGAAGAGTACCTGCTTGCGCAAGCTGACTACACCGAGGCACAGATGCGCAAGGAAGGGGCTAACGTTGCAAGTCCAGCGGCATATTTCAAGGCTGCAGTAGCCAACAACTACGCCAAGGCGCCAACTCAACAGAAGGCCGCGGAACCAGGCAGGGGCAAAAAGCCAGCCGCCTCTAAAACCGGTGAGAAGTCGAAGCCGGCGCAGGCGCCATCGCAAGCGCCGAAAGCAGCACCATCGAACCAAATGGCAGACCTGCTGGAGCAGTGGGGAGCAGCTCAGCGTGAAGCTATTCGCGCCCAGTTCATGGAACTGTCGGACGAGCAGAAGAAAGAGCTTGCGGAGAAATATGAGACCGAGCTGCGCAAAGACGATCTGGCCTACTCGCAATACCGGTCGAAGGGTTTGAACACGATGGTGATCAATTGCTTGGTAGCGATCCAGTTCCAGGAGCGTTTCCCTGAGACCCCAAGCTCGGAAACACTCCTGCAATTCTTGCTGGGTGGAGCGAAGATCTAAAGCTATCTGTGGCCGTTCGAGGACGGCTGCGGGGCTATCTGTGCGGTGCGCTGGACAATGTTCAACAGCGTATCAGCGGAGAGGAAAGGGGAGTTCTTCAGCATCTGCTCAATGAGCAGAGTCACCACGCCAAAGCAGTCGCCTGGCCCGATAGGCACCGATCGAGGTGGCCGGCCTTTCGTATTCACTGAGAGAAAAACCTTCCCGGGCTGATTCTCGATCGTGAACCACTTTTCGTTTTGTGCACCATGCCCTTTCCCATCAAACTTTGTCTGCATTTGCATGAAGGTCGCCAGCACGCCAGGCAGCTCGCGTCCAGATAGCTGAATGCTGATCTTGTCAGACCAGTTGAATCTCTTGGATGCGGTCGACTCCGCGGCTTCGATCCTAATCGTGTGCTCACCGCCCCTGGTCATATCGGACTGGAAGCAAACGGCGACCTTTCCGCCGTACACGTGCCGAGTAACAAAGGTCTTCTCGCCTGCAGGCTCGCAGGCATTGTCGGAAGTGACAGGCTCCTCGGCAGCCTCAATATCCGCAGCTTCGATCAGCACCTCTGGTTCCAGGGATGCACTGTGCTGCGAATGAGCGTTCCGGTAGATTTCGCACAGAGACTGACCAACATCTGAGTCTACGTAACCACCATTGGCCCATTGTTTGAGATCTTGAGAGAACTGCGGGCCCTCGGATTTCCCAATGCTGATCAGCACTGGGAGGGATGGTTGTGGGAGCTTGGCCTGGAGGATGCGCTCGGTACACCCTGGTAGAATCGTGAAGAAAACTCCACGAAGATAGTGCAGGGCTGAGTTGTCGCCGGCTTTTGCCCGATCGATCGCGTCGGTGAGGTCATCACCCTCTGATTTGTAAACCTCATCGAGCACTTCGATGTCGGGTGCAGGAATTCGCAAACTAGAGAGCTTGGCAGATGCAGACTGGGCATCGAAACGCATAAAGAAGAACCCTTGGCTCAGTAAAATACCGTTCGTAGCCTTACGGATACTAGCAATAGGGTCTTTTCTTATCAATACGTGTTATATCCCATTTGGGAATAACTACGCAAAAGATACTACAGGATGTCTATATCCAGGGCTTTGTTTAGCTCGTCTTCAATGTCGACGGAGCAGCCATCCAGCTGGAAATCAGATTTCGCCAGTACGCCCAACGCCATCATGATCACTGGGGTTCCGAGATCAATACGCTTTGCTACGATCCTGATAGCAGCAAGATCGCGGAGGGAGGGCTTAGGGCGACCTGTGCGCCACGAGTTGAGCGTCTCATACGGCACATCGATTTTCTCGGCGGCCTCCTTCAGGTCTTCTGACCAAGTGGCTGCGATCAGTTCATCCAGAATGAAAATCGGGGATGAGGCGACGTCTGCCTTCGTGACCTCTTCGAAATAGGCCGCGGTCTCATGGCTCTGGCTGACAGCTTTCGAATTGAACACCGCTGACTGCTGAATCAGACAGTAGTCCGACCAGCGAAAAACGTCCGCCATCTGCAGAACTCGGAACCCCGAGCAATGAAGAAATGCAGCAATAAGGTCGATTCGTTTTCGATCCAGTACGTCATGGAGGGGGCGCGGTTTGGCTTTTGACTCATCCCCAAAACAACTGGCCAGCGTGTCTGCGGTGAAACCACAGGCCTTGCTAGCCTCTTGGAAGGGGAGCGATAGCAGTTCAGATCTATCGATTATGGCCTGATATAGGCGGAGCCCTGGGTTCACTACAAATCCTTCTCTCTTAACCGATCATCAGCACTGATTCAGACACACGTTGTCGGCAGCTATCCAACAAATCATGAGAGAGGCCAAGAGATTTTGCTATCTCTGGGTCCACCCAGTCTGCGAGTGATGATCTATCCAACCCCATAACCACGCCATAAGCATAGGTCGAGGATACTGATAGCAATTGGCCAAGGATATCGGGTAGGGGGGATCTATTGGAATACGTGAGCAACGCTTTTTGGATTGGGGTCGGGAATTTCCAGCGCTTCAGCAGCTCTGCTCCAACCTCAGCATTGTCAAATCCAAGCTGCGCCTGCTCGACAGGACGCCGGCCGACAAGATCGAATGCATCAACGGATTGAACTACAGTGCAGGCTTCATCGGGCATTACCAGGTGAATGAGTAGAGCGCCTATGCCTTGCATCAAACCCGTAGTGAAAGCGATATCCCGTTCTGCACCTATGCTCTCCGCCAGGGCAGATGCCATGAACGCAGTATGCAAACCCATTTTCCAGTAGGTCGGCATATCAATGCCTGGTGCGTCCGGCAGCGCCTTCAGTAGGCCAGTCGTGATAATGGTGGTACGGAAGTTGTGTATGCCAATTGTAGATATGGCATCTTCGAGACGGGAGACAGTTCCGCTGCGTCCGAAATAAGCAGAGTTGGCCGTGCGTAGTACTTTTGCGGCGAGAGCCTGGTCAAGGCTCACTGCTTTCACAATGCTGGACAACGGCACTGAGAGATCCCTAGACATCGCTAGTAGCTCCATAACCACCGAAGAGATCGTGGGTAAGGCTGCGGGATTCTTGAATATTTTTGCTAGGGCTTTCATAAAAAGTCTCAGTGAAATTTTGAGCCATCTATCCGTAGGTAGAAATTCAAATTGTAACGTCTTGAACAGGCACGGTCATTAATGATTCAAGAATTGGAAACCTGCGCCGATAGTGTCAAATGGCCAAAAAAAAGTAATTTCAGCAATCCGTAACGCGGAGATGTACGTCACCTGTATTGATTAAATTTTGATAGTATTTTTCGTTATTGGTTCGTGATTTCATCTTACACACGCATGTGACACATCCCCTGAGGCAAGGCAGTTAGGCGAAAAGCCTCAACAGCACACTCTTTCAGGAGACCCACATGATTTCGTACCCACAACATAATCAAGCGCAAACTCGTTCCCTGCTGATTTCCGGACTGTTCCCCAATGGGGAGCCGTTCGCGGAAGAGGTCCAAGCCGATTCTTCCTACGTAGCCCAGATCAAGGTGCTCGCCCAGTGTCGCTATAGCGATCTGGGTGGTGACCTGGATGTCACCGGGCTGACAGATGCTGCCACTGGGTCATCTGTACAGGACTCGCTACTGTCGGCCAAGCAGGACCTCCTCAGCGAAGTAGAGGCTGTCGAGTATGTGATTCACACCGTTCAAAATTCCCTCAATAATGGCCGCACGTTTTCAGCTGGTTCCACCAGCGAGTTGCGCGCTTACGTTGAGTTCTTCGACCTCATCCTATCCGAGGCCCCTCATGCGTTTGACGGGCTATGCTCCGGCGATCGGGTGGCAGATGATGAGGAAATCACCCTTGATTTCGAAGATTCCAGTTCCGCTGAGTTTGCGCTCGTGCCGGCAGATGCTTTGCTGACGCTGGCCACCTTGGCGCTGGGGGAGGGGAGGGCTGTTGCCGCTTATCAGGTACTGACGATGGCGAGCATCACCCGTGTTGCATTGAGCAAGGCCTGCATTCGGGCCTTGGTGTAAAAAAGACCTTCTGGATACCCTCCAGAAGGTCTTTTTTTTACCACTGCATTTTCAGTTGGTGTAGCTCACTGATGCGCGCATGCAACTGGTCCTGGAAGTGAGCTACCTGGCCTCTCAGAAGCACCCAAATGCTCGTAAAGCAGTCACCCTCTACCCAGCCTGCCCTTGCTGGATCAACGATGCAGCTGATGGTGCCGGTGAGGTCGGATGCAATGAAGCTCAACCAAGTCTCCCCCTCAATGAGTGCGCTCTTGGGTGGCTCTGAAATCAAGTAGACGCCCTCGAAGTTACGGCCGGCAAGCAGTGTTGCAATGTGGTGGTGGCGGCCGCTTTCTGCGTACTCATCAGCGTTGCAAATCATGGAATTTCCGTCGACTCAGTAGAAAAAGAACAGCACCTAGGGTATAGTAATTTTTATGCAAATTAGTTATAGATACTTGTTTGCTGAATTGTACACCAATGAGGATTACGCATGAGCAAGTTGGCTGAATTTCGTGCTGCAGAGAAAGCACTGCAAGAGCAACTTTCTGCTTTGGAAGCGCTGAAAAATGATTCAGGGCTGCAACGTGAGATTGAGTTCGAAGAAAAGCTCAAAAGCCTGATGGAAGAGTACGGCGCGAATTTGGGCAAGGTCATCGCCATACTTGACCCGGCTTCAAGTCTGCGCAAAATCAATGCACGGCCAGAAGCCGATCGTCAGCAACGTAAGCCACGTGAGGTCAAGGTCTATAAAAATCCCCACACCGGTGAGACTATCGAGACCAAAGGCGGCAATCACCGCCAGCTGAAAGAGTGGAAAACTCAGTATGGTGGTGACGTCGTCGAATCCTGGAAAAGCTAAGCCCCATTAGCTCTTCACAAAACCGGCTTCTGCAGCCGGTTTTTTTTCGTCCAAAAAAAACCCGCATAGATGCGGGTTCTTATTTAAGTGCGCTCTGCTTGAAGCCGCTGCTCTACAGCTTTTCTCATGCGCATTTCGTAGTCGATCCGCTGCTCATAACGAGCCAGGGCCGTTGCATCGGGTTTGGTCTCGTTGTTGCGCCACCGGTAGATCGTCATTTTGGTCACCCCAAGTATGGTGGCCATGTCTTCGTCTTTCTCGGTATCGATGGCGAGGCGAGTCATCCATTCAGCCAAGATGACGTTCATGTCCCGGTCGAAACGCAAAAGGCGTTCTCTCCGGTGCGGCTCCTCTGCCAGAAGACCCCGAGCCTTTTCCATTACCTCCGTGGGCACCGACGCAGTCCGGCCATAGATGTAGGAGGAGAGTCGAGGGAGACCGATGCCCAGGGCAAAGGCGTAGTCTTGATTGCGTAGGCCCAGGTCAGAGCCGATCTTCACCAGTTCTTGCTGATCAACCGAAAGCTCGGCCCGGCTTCCGCCGCGGGGACGCTTCACACCAGCATCAGCTGGCTTGGATCGCGATGAAGTGTCCGTATCGTTTTCTTGGTCGTCCGTAGGCTGAGGTTGTACAAGGCGTACCATTGGATCTTGATCCATGGCATAGATGCCGGAACTGGCCACTGTTTGTTCTCCGTTGATCACCCGTTTAAGTGCTGCGGCCATTTTAATGGTGGCAGCTTCTGTATCGATATCTCGATCGTGGTCTACTTCTACCTGGTCGGCTAGACCGACTTGCTCCAGTTCCTCACCCTTCTCTTGCATGTCCTCGATGGAGCGATGATTGATCATCAGCTTCTGGCGATCTCGCAGGACTTCTCGGCTGACGTTGTGCGCCACAGCGTACACAACCGCATAGACGGCATCCTGATCTTCAATCTTAGCCAGCATAGAGCCGAAGAAGACTTCCAGCGTCCTTTGCAGGACCTCTTCAAAGTCGCTGAGTTCGCACTTGTTTTGACGGAGCTTGACCCTGCAGATTTTGCGAACGCGCTCATCGCGATCCATCTCGAAGGCCAGACGGTTCACAAACTTGCGTGAGCGGTCCACATTCGAGATGTAAGTCCCGCACAGCTTTTCAAAGGTCGAGGGGGGGCCGGATGGCTCGGAGGGGGGGAGTGACTCGATGTCGGTGTCTTGCACAAGCCCTGAAGCAGTCTCTTGCTCCAGGGCATCAATCTTTTCTACTGCCATAAAGGGCTCGTTGATTTATCCAACCTACGCAGCCACGGTATCCACAGATCGGTCCAGTTGAGGGAGAGCGACACTCCTGAATTGCGCCAGCGAACTGGACACATCGAGGAGGACATTGATGCCGGCGGCCAAGATCTCAGTCTTGATCTCAGGGTAGGCACTCATCGCGTGCTCGATCCGCTCACCTACTTTTCGGATCTGGTCCGCTTGGCTTAGATCATCCACCCCGAACACTGTGCTGGGGTTCTGACCAGGTTCCACACCAAGGGCGTCCAGGCCGATTTCGATTGGGGAGTACTCGTGGATCATGAAGCATTACCTCTGGTAGCGACCGCATAAGGCCGCTTTTATTGATTATACGTACGTGACAGAGAACGTCAATCAAATCCATAACGCGTAAGTGGAAGACTGGTCCGTTTCAAATCGTTGTACTGTGCATTACGCAGGCATGTGATTGGTGATGCAGGGGCGAGTGATCAGATGCAGGTAGCCTGGATTGCCCGCTCGAAGCCGGACAATGCCGCGTGAACCTCAGTCATATCTGATGCAAATGTTGACGCGATAACGACGCCAGCCAGAAGAATTTCAGTCTTGGCTTCTGGGAAGTCTGTCATTGCTTTGAGCATGCACT
>NZ_BCBP01000093.1:0-19395 GCF_001753955.1 Pseudomonas sp. NBRC 111139 | reverse complement strand
CAGCATGCTGCCCACGATGTCATCACCATAATCGCGCACGAGCTCCACGTAAAACCATGGATGGTGCAGTTCCAGCTCAATAAATTTCCAGCGGCGACTGGAAGGCTCTCCGAAAATGTCGGCTGAGCTGAGTTCGGCGTGCCTGTAGGTCTTGAACATCGAAAAATCCTCAAAATATTAACAATAGTTAATGGATGTCCGACGTTCAAGACGGCTTCATCATTCCTTTTGTAGGAATGAAAAAATGGAACTGAAACAGGCATTTGGGAAAGCAATGAGGCAGCTCAGAAAATCCCGCAACCTTAACCAAGAAGATTTCGGTGGCCACAGCAGCCAAACCTACCTCAGTCAACTGGAAGCCGGAGGAAAAGGCCCTACCCTCGAAATGGTGCATGGGCTCGCCTCTGCCATGAATGTTCATCCTTTGACGATCTTGACCCAGTGCTACCTTTTTATGGACAAGGATGCCACTCTGGATTCAATCATTCAGCGCGTTCGTGAGGAGCTCAGCGTGACGCCATCGGACCGATGAGGATGGGCATCTGCACCCTTCAGCATGGGCTGAGATGTCTTGTCTGATGCAACCAAATTCTGCGCTCCCTGACCCAGTGGCTGGGTTGCGCCTTGGCCCTACCTATGCGGGAAAGGAGATACATTGAAAGGCCGGCGGAAGGTAAAGACTGAGAAGTGGCGTATCAAGTCGGAACTGGAAGGCAGCGCCCAAGAGCTTTTGCGAGGGCGGGCACAGACGCAAGGAAGGTTCCTCGATATAGCGGCACAAGCCGGCAAGAGAATGGAACCCGTTGGCCGACTTGCCGGTTGAGAGATACGCTTTCACATTTGAGGTGTGCAAATGAACGATTCTCAGATACTAGCGCTTTGCCCCAGTTCACCGCTGGAATGCTGGAGCATCGTCCACCGATGCTACAAGGGAAGGTGCGAGCAAATCCTGCACCTGGCGACGCGAGTGCTTGGCAGTCGAGTGCTCGCCGCGCAATGGCTATACAAACCAGCGATAGGGCTAAGTCATCAGGTACCTTGCATCATCATGGTAAGTCGATCGGGCTACCAGAAAGTGGTGACACTTCTAGGACGAATTGAACACGGCGTCTATGCTTAACGCCGCAAGGTTCCATGCCAGAGGACCTGTCCACTACTCGTCTGACATAGGTTTAGCTGTGTCTATCGCAGAGTCTATATCGAACCGAATCAAGCGTATGCCTAAGGGAAGGCCCTTTGTTAGATCCGTATTCGAGCGAGCCGGCTCTCGCTCCGCGGTAAACAAAGCTCTTTCTCGAATGGTGCTCAGGGGTTCCCTGGAGCGCGTTGCCCGCGGCGTTTACATGCGTCCCAAGCACAGCCAATACACGGGTAAAAGGGTTCGAGCCAACCCGCTTTCTGTATTGGAAGCCGTTGCTAGGGCAAGAGGCGAGATTATCCAGATCCATGGTGCAGAAGCTGTTCGTCGACTGGGGCTGAGTGTTCAGATGCAGGTCCTGCCTACTTACTACACCAGCGGGACGACACGTGAGATCAAGATCGGTAACGCGGTTGTTAGGCTGCGCCATGCGTCTCGCCAACGACTCCAGCAAGCTGGAACGCCAATAGGGACGGCCCTGACCGCTTTTTGGTATCTCGGAGAAAATGGGGTGGATGAACAGGTCGCGAGCAAGATTGTGAGCTCGCTCAGCGCTGAAGAGTTCAACAGGCTCATGGAATGCAAAATGCCTAAGTGGATGCGCTCAGCACTGGCCAACTGCGCTCGAAATGTGAACTGAAAAATTCTGAAGCGGGAGCGAATCCGACGAAAAATCTACGCAACGCATGACGAAGGCCGGAGTTGTATTTTCGATTACATGGAGATACTCATAAACGCCGGCACGGCATATATTATGCAACTGTTGCCAGCAGAGTACGAGAAACGCTAGATCCTGAGCTTAGAGAGCACCGAGGAAACTAGTGGCGACTCTAACCTAAATTGTCCCAGTAGACTCCGCACACCTTAATCGCCACTATCTGCATCGTGATGCTTGTATGCCATTTTCGATTCAAGAGCAGCCAGAGTTGCGCGAACCTGCGTTGATTTTGGCTGAGTATATACTCCACTTGATTCAATAGACGAGTGATGCATAGCTGACTTAATAGTAAGATCCGTGGCTCCGTCTGCGGCAAGTCGCTGCCCATAGGAATGCCTGTGTCCATGAGGGGTAGTACCTAACATTTTCTCACTGATCAACCCAATGCGCTTTACAGCCCCTCTATGTGCTTTCCTGTAGGCAGTATGTGAATACGGCTGCCCAAGTTTGTTAGTGAATGCATAAGGATGCTCTTGACCTAATGCAGGTTTCACTCTGTGCATGCAATGATACTCACTCCACAACTGCGCAAATACTTCTGCCTTGAATGCCGGATGAAAGAAAACCTCAAAACTCATTCGCTGACGGTCAGTAAACGCCCTTCCCTTCGCACCCAAAAATAGAGAATCCTGCGATTTGACCAGTAGATTTCTAGGAGTCAGCCCATACTTGTCACGCAGAAATGTTTGACGCTTCATCCGTTTTTTTCCAGGCGCTAATCCGAGTTGAGGATGATAAACTCGAACAACAACTTCACCTTTTTCAACTGTGACATCATCGCACCACAAGCTCAGCGCCTCAGATAACCTTAGCCCGCCATAATGCATGAGCATAGTGATTAAGATATCTCTGATACTGTATACATTCTTCCGAAGCTTGAACCCCTGCGCAAGAAAGGCATCAATCGATTCTTCAGGAAAATCTTTTGCAGGCTCTAGATCAAAGCTTATCATTGAAGTAGACCTGACCTCCCTACTCATTGAAAAATCAGGTGGCTTTATCCAAAGATGCGAAAGAAAGGCATTACTCTTCCGATGGACGTAAGCTGCCCAATTAAGTTTTTCCTCAGCACGATTCGCTTTGCGCCAAGTATTTAAAACCAATCCAGAATCTTCATTTAGCGCAGCCAGCCAGTCTGAAAATTGAGTAATCGCGGAAATAATCTTGGAGGCATCATCTGGCTGTCTTGGCTCCCACCACAATTCAGATGGATCGCATCCCCGCTCCACGGTACCACTATACAGTGAATTGGAAAACGATCTAAACAGCATTTGGGGAGAATCAAAAAACTGATGATTAGCTTCTACATATTCCAACAACAGCTGCACAGCAAAAGTCGTACTATCTTGCCATGACCTGCTCTTACGCCCATTCAAGTACATATAGTAAGCAAAATCCTTAAGTATCCCTTCATCTGTGATGATTACAGGCAACACCGGTCGAAAACCAGTCGCATCGAATCTCAGCGCTCTGTACTCACGATGGGATCGTTCGAAGAAAACAGCCATTTTGCTGACTCCGGAGATCAATGCAGTTGGAGAGCTTCGTTTTCACAGCATAGCTGAGCTCGGTCCAGTAGAGAGGTAGGCCAAATTTTTTGGGACTATAGCTTGGGTTAACCTTCCTCGATGGCTATTGCATCATTACCCCGGAAGGCGAAGAGCCCAAGCACCTGAAGGCGGGTGATGTGTTCGTGATCGAACCGGGCATGAAAGGTACGTGGGAAGTGGTCGAGACTGTACGTAAGTATTTCGTCTTCGCCTGACCTGCAGGCGCGGGTTTAGCTGCGAATGCGGCGGTGAGGCTTCTGCAGCATTCGCGGGTGAACCCGCGCCTACAACGGCAGCGCAATACCTGTAAGCGTGGACAAAAAAATCGCGGAGCAGACGCCCTTCCCTCTGGTGCGCAGTTACAGAGGGAAGGCCACCTGGCCCGCGATGAAGTCCACCTCTTGCATCAATCCTTCTTGCGATAACCCTCGACGATGGCCGAGAAGTCCTTGCCACCCTCGCCTCGCAGGCTCATGGCCTGGTACAACTGCTGGGCCACGGCACCGAGAATCACCGGTTGGTGTGCCTGGCGTGCCGCTTCGGTAGCCAGACCGAGGTCCTTGAGCATGAGTTCGGCGCCAAAGCCACCGGTGTAGCCACGCGATGCCGGTGCGGTTTCGATGACGCCCGGCCACGGGTTGTAGGTGTCCGAACTCCAGCAACGCCCGGTCGAACTGTTGATGATGCCGGCCAGCACCTTGGTATCGATACCCAACGCGTTACCCAGGGCCATGGCCTCGGACACGCCGATCATCGAAATGCCGAGCAGCAGGTTATTGCAGATCTTGGCGATCTGGCCGGTACCGACTTCCCCGCAGTGCACGATGTTGCGGCCCATCTGCTCCAGTACCGGCTTGAGGCTGGCGAACAACTCGGTACTGGCGCCGACCATGAACGTCAGGGTGCCGGCCGCCGCACCGCCAGTACCACCGGAAACCGGTGCATCCCCCATGTCCACACCCTTTGCCGCTGCGGCCTTGGACACATCACGTGCGGTCTGCGGGTCGATGGTGCTGCAGTCAACGGTCGGCGTGCCAGGGCGAATGCCGGCCAGTACGCCGTCCTCGCTCAAGTACACGCTGCGCACATGGGCTGCGGCCGGCAGCATGGTGATCACCAGCTCGCTGTTGGCCGCCGCGTCCTTGGGCGAGGGGCTGATCTGCCCGCCCAGTTCTGCCAGCTCAGCCAGCACGGCCTTGTTCAGGTCGAACAGGTTCAGCTGATGTCCGGCCTTGATCAGGTTGCGGGCCATGGGCGCGCCCATGTTGCCCAGGCCGATGAATGCGATACGCATGACGTACTCCTTAGCGCAGGCTAATGGTGGTGTTCACACCGTCGTTGACGCTGTCGTCATCGAACCAGCGAGCCGTGACGGTCTTGGTCTGAGTGTAGAACTGCACCACTTGCTTGCCGTAAGGCCCGAGGTCACCGAGTTTGGAACCCCGCGAGCCGGTGAAGCTGAAGAACGGTACGGGTACCGGGATCGGGATGTTGATGCCGACCTGGCCAATATCGATTTCGCTCTGGAACTTGCGGGCCGCAGCGCCGCTCTGGGTGAACAGGCCGGTGCCGTTGCCGAACGGGTTGGCGTTGACCAGGGCGATGGCCTCGTCGAGCGTATCGACTTCCAGGGTCACCAGCACCGGGCCGAAGATTTCCTGGGTATACACCTGCATGTCGGTCTTCACGCCCGAGAACAGGGTTGGGCCGACGAAGTTGCCTTGCTCGTAGCCCGGCACCTTGACGTCACGGCCGTCAAGTTCCAGCTTGGCGCCTTCCTTGATACCGCTTTCGATCAGGCCCAGCACACGCTCCTTGGCCCGCTTGGATACCACCGGGCCAACGTCGGTGCCCGGCTCACAGCCAGCATTGACCTTGAGCTTGCTGGCAGCCTCCTTGATATCCGGCAACCATTCGCGGGCCTTGCCCACCAACACCGCCACCGAGGTCGCCATGCAGCGCTGGCCCGCCGCGCCAAAGGCAGCACCCACCAGCGCATTGATGGTTTGTGTGCGGTTGGCATCAGGCAACACCACCGCGTGGTTCTTGGCGCCCATCATTGACTGCACACGCTTGCCATGCTGGCTGCCAAGGTTATAAACGTGCGTGCCGACTTCAGTAGAGCCCACGAAGGAAATCGCCTTGATGTCCTGGTGGGTGCAAATGGCATCCACCACCTGCTTGCCGCCGTGCACCACGTTCAGCACACCGGCCGGTACGCCGGCTTCCAGCGCCAGCTCGACCAGTAGCATGGTCGACAACGGGTCCTGCTCGGACGGTTTGAGCACAAACGTGTTGCCGCAGACAATGGCCATAGGGAACATCCACAGCGGGATCATTGCCGGGAAGTTGAACGGGGTGATGCCAGCGCATACGCCGATCGGCTGGCGCAGGGTGTAGGTATCGACACCGCCGGCGACGTTCTCGGCAAATTCGCCCATCTGCAGGGTGCCAATGGACGCCGCGTGCTCGACCACTTCCAGGCCGCGGAAGATATCGCCTTCAGCGTCGGCCAGGGTCTTGCCCTGCTCGGCGCTGAGCACCTGGGCAATGCGTTTGGTGTGTTCGCGGATCAGCGCCTGCAGCTTGAGCATGATGCGCATGCGCGCGCCGATCGGGGTGTTACGCCACGTCTGGAAAGCGCGATGAGCAGCGGCCACGGCTGCATCGACTTCCTCGACGGTGGCGAACGGTACGCGCGCCAGCACCTCTTGGGTGGCCGGGTTGACGATGTCACGCCATTCGGTGGTTTTGGACTCGACCCACTGGCCGTCGATCAGCAGCTTGACCTGCTCGACCTTGGTGCTGTTAGGGGATTGCGGTGCGTTCATCTGCGTTCTCCTTGGAATTGTTGTCGGGACGAGATCGCCAGCGCCGGGCAAACGCGGGGTGGCGTCCTGAGGCTTGTTTCGAGTATAGATGTGCAAACATCCAACAAGAACGCACAAAAAAACCGGATCATCATGCAAAAAGACCTCACATCCCTGAGCGCGCTCAACTGGGACGATTTGAAGTTCTTCCTCGAAGTGGCTCGCACCCGCAAGGCCAGCAGTGCCGCCAAACGGCTGAGCGTGGACTACACCACCGTGTCGCGACGCATCAGCTCGCTGGAGGGTGCGCTGGGCACCTTGCTGTTCGAAAAGTCGCGCACCAACGGCTTTGTGCTGACCGCCGAGGGCCAGCGCCTGCTGGGCTATGCCGAATCGATCGAGAGCACGCTGCACATGGCGTGCGAGCAGGTGTCCGGGTCGGGGGTGGCGTTGTCAGGCCATGTGCGCATGGGCTGCACGGAGGGCTTTGGCAGCTTTTTCATCACGCCGCAGCTAAGCCACTTCGTCGACGCCTACCCGGCAATTTCGGTGGACATCCTGCCGCTGCCGCACTTCATCAGCCTGTCCAAGCGTGAAGCGGACATCGTCATCGCGCTGGAGCGGCCCGAGCACGGGCCTTATGTGTGCTGCAAGCTGTGCGACTACCGCCTGCGGCTATATGCCACCCAGGGCTACCTGGACAGCCACGCGCCGATCCGCCAGGTGACGGACCTGGCCAAACACCCCTTCATCAGTTACGTGGATGACCTGGCGTTCAGCTCCGAGCTGCTGTACCTGGCCAACCTGATCCCCAACGCCAGCGCACATTTGCGCAGTACCAGCGTGATCGCGCAGTACACGGCAGCGCTGCAGGGGCGTGGGCTGGCGATATTGCCGTGCTTCCTCGCCGCGCAGGACCCGCGATTGGTCACGGTGTTGCCGGAGGAGATCGAGGTGACGCGGCAGTTCTGGATGTATTGCCGGGAGGATTTGCGCAAGTTGAAGCGGATTACCCTGCTGTGGGATTACATTCGCGGGGTGACCGAGGCGAATGCGCCGTTGTTGATGGGGCAAACCCGCGAGATGCGCTTTGCCCAGGACTGATGGGCCTGCGCATTTCCGAAGGCAACACAGCCCCTGTAGGAGCGGGCTTGCCCGCGAACACCGGCAAAGCCGGTGCCAGACAGCGCGTTGCCTGCTTCGCGGGCACGCCCGCGCCTACAGGGGATATGTGACAGCCCGAGCGGCGACGATCAGTAGGATGCGACCACGATGGACACTCGACGGTTCTCGGTACGCCCGGCGCTGGTGCGGTTGTCCGCCACCGGCTGGCTGCTGCCCAGGCCACGGCTCTGAATGTTCTGCGCCTGCATGCCAATCTCCACCAGCGCCTTGGTCACGCTTTGCGCGCGGCGCTCGGACAGCTGCTGGTTATACGCCGCCTTGCCCGACGAGTCGGCATGCCCGTCCACCCGCACGCCCTGGATACCAACGCCGAGCAGCGCCTTGCCGATGCGCTCGACAATCGCCTGGCTCTGGCCGTTGAGGCTGTCCAGATCGCTGCCGAACAGCACTTTGCCAGACAAGTCGTAGGCCCAACCTTCATCGGTCGGGGTGAAACCTTCGCGCTTGAGCACGGCAATCTGTTCTGGGGTAAGGCCTTTCGGGGGGGCGCTCTGGCAACCCGTCAGCGCCAGCATGGCGAGCAACAAGGCCCAAAGCGGAAAACGTAAAGCTTGCATCACGGGTTCAACTCCTGTTCCTGATTTCGTTGGCGGACCGTTCCGTCTGCGCCAGTTGCCAATGGCCACGGCGTTCGCGCTTGGCCTGGTACATTGCCGCATCGGCGGCATTGAGAAGACTGGCGGGGTCAGCGCCGTCATCCGGGTAATAGGCAATACCGACACTCAGCGAGGTGGAGATACTGCGGCCACTGTCCAGTTGCACCGGCAGCTTCATGCTGGCAACGATCTTCTCGGCAATGTGTTCGGCGTCCTTGCGCGTATGCAACGGCGTCAACAGCACGGCAAACTCGTCGCCCCCCAGGCGCGCCACCAGATCGTGCTCGCGCAGTTGGGCGCGCACACGTTCGGCCACGCTGATCAACACCTCGTCACCCACGGCGTGGCCGAGGGTGTCGTTGATCTGCTTGAAGTGGTCGCTGTCGAGGAACAGCAGTGCCAGGTGGTCCTGCTGACGCGCCGCATTCCGCACGCTGCGGCTCAGGCGTCCTTCAAAGAAGGCGCGGTTGGGCAAGCCGGTCAGGCTGTCGTGGCTGGCCTGATGGGCAAGGGTCTGGTTTTCGCTCTGCAGGTGGCTATGCCACACCTCCAGTTCATCCAGCAGGGCATTGAAGTCGTTACCCAGCTCGTTCAGCTCGGCAATCGGCGCTTCTGGTACGCGCCGGTCGAAGCTGCGCTCGCGGCGGGCGGCATGGGCGACACTGGCCAGGCCACGCAGCGGGCGGGTGATATCGCTGAGCAGGCGCCGCGACAGATACTGGGCAGCCAAGGCGCTGAGGACCGTGCAGAACAGGATACCGGCCAAGCCACTGAGCAGGAACAGCAACAGGCTCCTGCCCTGGCCTGCCAGCTCGATGTGCCCGACCTGCTGTTGCTGGTGCACGATCGGCAGAATGACCGGCTCATCCAGCAAGGCGCTGGCAACCTGCACCTCCAGCTGCGCGAGCATGCCGGTATTGTCGCGTTGCCAGTGCGCCAGTTGCTCGCCCTCGTTGTTGAAGACCTTGGCCTCGGCCACTTCTTCGGTACTGGCAATCAACGCCAGCGACTCATTGGCAGCGGCGCTGTCATCGAACACCACCGCCGCCTCTACCGTGTAATTGATCGAGCGGGCGATCAACTGCAGGTTATGGTTGGCATAGACACGCAGGGCGAGCACGCCCAGCAGGGTGAGGGAGATACCCGCCAGGCCAACGGCAAGCAGGGCGACACTGAGGTGGCCACGGCCCAGCACCGAGCGCAGGGTCGGGCGCACGGTACGCTTGCGGGTCGGCTTCATGGCTGCTCCGCCCGGCGCCGCGACAATTGCAGCACGCTAGGGTGAATACGCACGCCAGAGCGTGCCACCGAGTCGAGATTGACTTCAAAGGCCACCTGCTGGTCGCTGACCCGCAGGCAGAACAGGCTGCCGACCGTGCAGGGGTCATCCGCCTCGCTGATGCTCAGCACCGGGTGGCCGCCGATACGCTGGAACAGCCGATCCCGCTGGCCCTGGTCAAGCTTGCCAATGTAGAGGGCATCGCAGGCCTGGGCGACCTGGGTGTCTTCTGCCAGCAAGCGCCGCACCTGCAGCGGCCGGCCGGACTCCTGGACATGGCCCTTGATGAGATCGTCGGCGTACTCGGTCGGGCCGACCAGGCACAGGCGCAAAGGAGAGGGTTCGACGGGCCAGCGGGCGTAACTGAAGATACCCAGTACTACCTGGGTGACTGCCTTGGCGCGTTGCTGTGCCTGGGCGGCGGTTGTGCCGGGGTCTGCCCGGGCAGCGCCTGCAGAAAGGAACAGGACGGCCAGCAATAGCGAAAGCGCACAGCTTGTCACTCGCCTTGCGGCCACGTTCATGTGGGAAATCCCTTTAAGCCCCTTCCGATATCGGCGCAACGATAGCACATGGCCGCTTTATTGTATGAGCCTGCAGCCACGTGTAATGGGTGTCATGGCCCTAGACCTGCTCGAGCATCAACCCGGAAATACGCCGTACTTTGCGCGCCACCGCTTCTTCGAAAATGCCTTGGCGTGGCTCGACCAGGCTGAAGCAGTGCTTGGCCCGAGTGATGCCGGTGTACACCAATTCCTTGGTCAGCACCGGGTTGAGCGCATCCGGCAGCACCAGGGCAGTGTGGCTGAACTCCGAGCCCTGGGACTTGTGCACGGTCATGGCGAATACCGTTTCCACTTCGTTGAGCCGGCTCGGCAGAACGAACCGCACACCACCACTGCCGTCGTTGCGCGGGAAGGCCACACGCAGCAGCGGCTGGCCCTGCTCATCCGGCAGGCGCAGGGCTATACCGATGTCACCGTTCATCAGGCCCAGGCCGTAGTCGTTGCGGGTCACCAGCACCGGGCGTCCTTCGTACCAAGGCTGCTGGCTGTCGATCAGACCGGCATTGTGCAGCACCCGCGCCACCCGTTCATTCAGGCCTTCGACCCCCCAGGCGCCCCGGCGCACCGCGCACAGCAACTGGAAATCCTCGAAACTGCGCAACACCTTGCCCGCCCATTGCTCCCAGGCGGGGTCGTCAAAGGCGGTATCAAGTGCTGGCCGGTAACGCCCAAGGGTGCGCAGGTAGCTGCGGTAGCCTTGCGGTCCATCGGTACCGCGGTTCAGACCGTCCAGTAACAGGCGGTCGAAAGCACGATCCTGCTCGTGCTTGAGCGACAGGCTGTGCACGTCAGCAGGCGGCGCGGCCAGCAGGTTGCGCGCCGCGTGAGCATCCTGACGATTGACCAGTCTGGCCAACTGGCCAATACCGCTGCCTTCACCGAAACGCCGTGAAAACCGCAGCATCACCACTTGCTGAGCCAACGGGTGGCGCTGCTCATCGCCGGCCTTGAGGCCACTGCCGGCCAGCGACTCGCCACTGACCTGCTGAAGCCACGCTGCAGTCGCCGGCGAGTAAAAGCCCTCCTCAGCATCCCGGCACAGGTCACCCAGTACCGCGCCGGCCTCGACCGAGGCCAACTGGTCCTTGTCGCCCAGCAGCACCAGACGCGCCCGCGGCGGCAAGGCATCGAGCAGGTTGGCCATCATTTCCAGGTCGATCATCGACGCCTCGTCGACCACCAGCACATCCAACGGCAACGGGTTGCCAGCATGATGGCGGAAGTGCCGCGAGCCCGGGCGACTGCCGAGCAGGCGATGCACGGTGCTGACTTCAGTGGGGATTTGCCCGCGTACTTCGGCGCTGACTTGCAGGCGCTCGACTTGCTGGCCAATGGATTCGGTCAGGCGCGCAGCGGCCTTGCCGGTCGGTGCAGCCAGGCGGATGCGCAGTGGCCTGCCCTGCTCCACTGCCGGCGCCTGCAGCAACGCCAGCAGGCGCACCACGGTGGTCGTCTTGCCA
This sequence comes from Pseudomonas sp. NBRC 111139, assembly GCF_001753955.1. Classification (NCBI taxonomy): domain Bacteria; kingdom Pseudomonadati; phylum Pseudomonadota; class Gammaproteobacteria; order Pseudomonadales; family Pseudomonadaceae; genus Pseudomonas; species Pseudomonas sp. NBRC 111139. Next base: position 8,093 of record NZ_BCBP01000093.1, on the reverse strand, counting down.
GTACCGGGGCCGCCAGTGATGATGCTGAAACCAGCACGGGTGGCCAAGGCACAGGCGAGCTTCTGCCAGTCCAACTGGCCAGCTGGCGCGCCGCCCTCGAACAGTTGCGCCAGGCGCTCTGGCAGATCCGCAGGCGGTGCTTCGGCCTGACTCAGGCGCTGGCGCAGGGCATGGTCGATGCGCCGTTCGTAACGCCAGTAACGGCGCAGGTAAAGGCGCTCGCCACTGCGTACCAGCGGCCGCGCTTGCTGGCCAGGCGTATCACCTGCGGCCACCAGCGGGCTGGCGACGATGCGCTGAAGCCAGGCATTCAAGTCAAGGTTGGCCAGCAGTTGCGATGGCAGTAGCAAAGGGCCGATAAGGGCGTCACCTTCCGGCGGCAACGACAGGGCGAAATCCGGCTCGGCCAAGGTTTGTTGCAGGTCGAGGCAGACATGTCCGTGCCCCAGTTGGTGGCTGGCCAGCGCTGCCGCCAGCAATAGCAAGGGATCACTGCCGGGGGCGCGCTCTTCCAGGAACGACACGAATGCGCGGTCCAGGGCACGTAGCCAGCCCCGCTCAACCCAACGGTCGAGTAATTGCAGCAGGTCAGCGCTGTTGTGCTGCGGTGCCAGCGCCAGCAGGTGCTCTGCGTGCAACGGGGTGGGCAACAGGTCGACAAGGCTTCGGCTCATGGCGCAACTCCGGCAAACAGGTCCTGCTGTACCGGCGCGTGCTCGCCACGGAACAGTGCATCGAGGCTTTCGATCAGCTCACGCGGTGGCTTGGCGTGGTACACGCCGTGGCCGCTGCTGCTGGCACCGCGCAGGAAGATGAACAGGGCGCCGCCAACATGGCGGTCATAATCGTAGTCCGCCAGCCGCGCGCGCAACTGGCGGTGCAGGGCCAGCAGGTACAGCACATACTGCAGGTCGTAGCGGTGCTCAAGAATCGCCTTTTCCATGGCCATGGCATCGTAGGCCTGGATGTCCGCACCCAGCCAGTTGGACTTGTAGTCGGTCACGTAGTAACGCCCGTCCAGCTCGAACGCCAGGTCGATGAACCCTTTGAACATGCCGTTTAGCACGGTCGGCTGCGCAGCTGGGCGCGCCAGACCGGGGTGGGTGTGGCGTGCCACCAGGCGATCGAGTTGTTCTGCGTCGACCCGGTGGCTGGCGAACCAGAATTCCATTTCGATCTGGTAATGACGCAGTTGGCCCAGCGTTACGCTCTGGTCGCTGCCCGGCAGCGGCAACGCCTCGCTCAGCAAACGTTGCATCCAGTGGCTCAGGGTGGGGATCCAGCCGGCCCAGTCACGGCGGTTGCAGCGCTGGCCAACGGTACGCTCTATCAGTTGAGGGTTACCGCTGACCTCGCTGAAGCCCTCACGGCCTGCCCACTCCAGCAAACCATGGAGGAAGGTGCCGGGGTTAGGCCCCCGTGGGAAGCGATGGATATCGCCGCTGTCGGCCGGGACCTCGCGCAACACCTGGGCATCGGGCACCTCGTCATCCAGCAGTTGCTGGGCCTGCGAGCTGTCGGCGCCGAGGGTCTGATCGCCGACACGAAGGGCACTGTACGAAGCGATCCACCAGTGCTCGGCAGCCGCATGGCGTGGCCTGCGTGCTGGCAGCAGCTCACGTTCGGCGTGTGGCATGCGATACATCTGCTCATCCGCCTGCGGCAGGCCCGGGCAAGTGATGTGCGGGCAACTTGCCGCCAAAGCCTGCAACCAGTCCGTCAGCTGCGCCGAGCCAGCCAGGGCCAGGCCGCCCCCCAGCAGGTAGCCAAACGCCGAGCGGTGCAGCTGCGAGCTCTTCTGATTACCGCGCTTGAGGTCGGCGACACCCAGCCAGCAAGCATGCTGGGCGCGGGTCAGGGCCACGTAGAGCAGGCGCAGGTCTTCGGCCAGGCGCTCGTCGTCAGCGCGCTCGATCTGCTCCTGGTCAGGTGTGAGGGTGAGGTGGGCGTTACCTTCGCTGTCATGCCAGGCCAGCGGCAGACGGCTACCATCCACCGGTTTGCTGGTGCAGATGAATGGCAGGTAGACCAAGGGATATTCCAGGCCCTTGGACTTGTGGATGGTCACCACCTTGACCAACTGTTCGTCGCTCTCCAGGCGCAGGATCTGCTCTTCACCGGCCTGACCGGAACTGGCCAGGTGCTCGGCCAGGTGGCGGATAAGCGCCTGTTCGCCGTCCAGCTCGCCAGCGGCCTGCTGCAGCAGCTCGGCCAGGTGCAGCAGGTTGGTCAGCACCCGCTCGCCATCACTGCGGCGGATCAGCGTACGCGGTAGCTGGAAGTCATGCAGCAGGTGGCGCAACATCGGCAACACCCCTTGGCGCTGCCAGGTGTCGCGGTAAAGGCGAAAGCGCATCACCCAGCTCTCCCAGACCCGCTCGTCCTGGTTAAGCCGGTCCAGCGCAGCCAGCGACAGGCCCAGTGTAAGGCTGGCCAAAGCAGCCTTGAGCAGGCGCTCTGAGTCAGGCTCGGCGCAGGCCTTCAGCCAGGCCAGCAGGTCGTGGGCTTCCTGGGCGGCAAACACCGAGTCCTTGTCGGACAGGTAGACACTGCGCACCTCGCGTGCGGCCAGTTCGGCGCGGACCATCTGCGCCTCATGGCCATCGCGCACCAGGATGGCAATGTCCGAGGGCAAGCAGGCGCGCAATTCGCCTTCGGCATTCTGGAAACCCGCCGTGCCCTGCTGGCCACCATTGAGCAAGGCCACAATATGGCTGGCGCAACTGGCGGCCAGTTGCTGGCGGTAAACGCTGCTGGAGACTGGCTCTTCACTTTCCAGCTGCCAGCATTGCAGGGCTGCACTGACTTCACCGTCAATCAGCAGCTGTTCGCCACGCCCCTTGGCGCGCACCTCGATGAATGGCAGCGGGTTGTCATCGGCCTCGCGGAACAGGAATGCCCCCCGCCCCGCTTCACGCGCCTCGGCCTGCAGGAACACCTGGTTGACGGCCGCCACCATGGCTTTGCTGGAGCGGTAGTTGGTGTCCAGGCTGTGCAGACGGCCGCTGGTGGCGCGCCGCGCCGCAAGGTAGGTGTAGATGTCGGCACCGCGGAAGGCGTAGATCGCCTGTTTGGGGTCCCCGATCATGAACAGACCGGTTTCGGCGCGGTTTTCACTGATCTGGTAGATGCGCTCGAAAATGCCGTACTGAACCGGGTCGGTGTCCTGGAATTCGTCGATCAGCGCAACCGGGAACTGTTCACGGATCAGGCTGGCCAGGCGCTCGCCGGCCTCGCTGGCGAGTGCGTGCTGCAAGCGCACGAGCATGTCGTCGAAGCCCATTTCTGCACGCCGGCGCTTCTCCACTTCGAAACGTGCCGATACCCAACTGGCCGCGTGCTCGAGCAGAGGGGCATCCGGGCTGTCCAGGGCCTGCAGTTGTTGCTGCAAGTGCTGCATGGCGTTGAGGGCTGGGTGCTCGGGAGGCTCTCCCTTCCAGGCCTCGGCCATGCCCGCCGGGGTCAGCCGGGTAAAACCGGTGCCCAAGTCGAGCTCTACCAGTTGCTCATCGCTGGCCCAAGCGCAGAGCTTGTCGAACCAGGGCTCGAAGTAACGGGCTTGCATCTTGCGGCCGTCGACCTGCTTGGCGGCCAGCGCCTCGCGGCAGATTTGCCGCAGTTCCTCGGCCCACTGTGCCCATGGTGCCTTGATCCGGGCCAACTGTGCGCCACGTTGCTGTAGCGATGCCTGGATCAATGCAGCGGGCTCTGGCCCATTCTGCTGGGCGCGCACACGGCCGAACAGTGGGCGAATGCGTGGCAGCAAAGCGTCGGGGCTCCCCCAGTTGCCGCGCACCCAGGCCAGTGCGTCACCTTGCATCCCATAGCAGAAGCGCCGCCAGTAATCGCGCATGACCTGGCCCAACAACTCGCTGTGGTCGGTTTCCAGGGTCTGGGTGAACAGGCTGCCGCTGTCGAAGGCATGCTCGCGCAGCATGCGCTGGCACCAGCCATGGATGGTCGATACCGCAGCCTCGTCCATCCACTGCACGGCGATTTCCAACCGGCCGGCGCAACGCGGCCAGTTCTCTTGTGGGTAATCGTCACGCAGTTGGTGCAACAGCGGATCGGCCCCTTCCAGTTCGCCACGGAAGAACCGTGCGGCTTCAGCCAGGCGGGCGCGGATACGCTCGCGCAGCTCTTTGGTGGCGGCGTCGGTGAAGGTCACCACGAGGATCTGCGGTGGCAGCAGCTCGCGCTCGAAGCCCTGTTCGCCACCGTGACCGAGGATCAGGCGCAGGTACAGCGCCGAAATGGTAAAGGTCTTGCCCGTGCCGGCGCTGGCTTCGATCAGCTGGCTACCGTGCAGGGGGAAACTCAGTGCCAGAGGACGGTCCTGGGTCATGCGCCTTTCTCCGGGTTGCCCAAGGTCTGCCAAGGGGCGGTGAACAACGGGCGGTACAAGGTCTCACACCAGCCTTCAAACGTTTCGTCAGCGGTGAGTGCTGCAAAATCTCGGAACTGGCGAGCCAGCGCAATGCTTTCACTTCGCTCGCCAAAACTGGTGCGTTCGTCGCCTTCGTAGGCGCGAGCTGCTGCGGCCATGGCTTTATCGGCATCGTCCTGGGCCAACCAGGCGAACGCGGTCTTGGCCGCGACTGGCAACGGCGCATTCATTGCCGCCTGACGGGCCACCAACAGGTCGCCCAGCAGTTGCGCGGCCAGCGCTTGCGGCAGCGGTGCAAGCAACAGGGTCAGGTCACTGGCTACCAATGCACTGTTATAGGGGTAGCCCGCTGCACAGGCCGCCAGGTGCGTAACCCAGGGCGCGATAAGGCGGTGCCACTTCAGGTTGTTGCGCCCGGCACTGATGGTGTTGGGTACTGTGGTGATGCTGAGAAGGCTCTGATCTTCCGCCTGGAACACCCGGCCCAGCCAGCCCTCCAGACGGTGCTGACCGTGCTCGAAATGCACCGGTAAAGCGCCCTCGACCAGCTGTGGCCAGCGTTGCAGCAATTGTTGGTGACGTTGCAGCAGGTCCGGCAGCGGTTCGACCAATTCGTTTTGCAGCAGTTCGCCGAAACCGGCTAGCGGCAGCAAACCGCAGGCCTGCAGGCGTCGGGCCTGGGCGCGCAAGGCCTGTTCAGCGTTGTCCGGTTCGGCCAAGGCGGCGCCAAGCAGGCTTTCACTGGCGCCGTAACGTTGCAGGGTATCGAGGACGAAGGGCTCTTCGTCCGGGGTCGGCGCTTCCAGCGCCTCAAAGTACACCCTCAAGCGCTGGCTGAAGAAGTGCCGTACCGGGTGGCGCAAGAAGTCATTCAACTGGTGCAGACTCAGGGCTTCAGCGTCCAGATAAGGCGGCAGGCCCGGCTCGCTCTGATCGTCTGCCTCACCTTGCTGGTGCAGCACCTGCCATTCATGGGCATAGCTGAACAATGGGCTGCCCTTCTGGAAGTACCGAGGGCTGAACGGCTGCAGCGGGTGCTCCTGGGTCAGTGCGTGCAACAGTTGCTCGCCCGGTTTCGCGAGCTGGCCCTGCTGCGCGTCGGCCAAATGCCAGCCCGCAGCGATGTGATCGCGCAACTGGCCGATCAGCACCGAGGCCGGGCGTTCGCTATTGTCGCGGATACTGCGCCCGACCCAGCTGACATACAGTTGGTCACGTGCTGACAGTAGCGCTTCAAGCAACAGGTAACGGTCGTCTTCGCGGCGTGAGCGGTCGCCCGGGCGATAGTCGCTGGCCATCAGGTCGAAGTCCAGCGGTGGCTGCGCACGCGGGTAATCGCCATCATTCATGCCCAGCAGGCAAACCACCCTGAACGGGATCGCGCGCATGGGCATGAGTGTGCAGAAGTTGACCGAGCCGGCGAGGAAACGTTGTGACAGCTTGCCCTGATCGAGGCCCGACAGCCAGGCTTCACGCACCACGGTAAGCGGTAGCGGGTCGTGCAGGCCGACGGTCTCGCACACCTCAAGCCAGCTATCACGCAGATCCTGCAACTGCATCAACAGGAATTCATCACCCTCGTCCTCGGCGAGGAAGAACACGTGCAGCAAGGCATGCAGTCGCTCGCCCCACTGGCTGACGGTGGCAGGCTCGGAAAAGGCCTGGCAGGCGACTTCGAGCGCATCGAGCAACGCGACCAGCGGGCCGATCAGTGCCGCGTCCAGGCCACCGATTTCATCGTAGGGCTCAATACCATCACAGGCCTCACCCACCCCCACGGCATAACCCAACAGCATGCGGCGCAAGCCGAAACGCCAACTGTTCTGTTCGAGCCCGGCGGGCAAGCCCAGGCTCGCCCGCTGCGCGGCGTCAAGGCCCCAACGAATGCCAGCGCCCTCGATCCAGCGGTGCAGCGTGGGCAGGTCGTTTTCGCGGATGCCGAAGCGGGCGCGGACTGCCGGCACGTCCAGCAGGTCGAGCACTTCGCTGACCGCGAAGCGGCTGTCAGGCAGTTTGAGCAGGTGCTCAAGCGCGATCAGCAAAGGTTCGCGACCACGCTGGCCCTGGTCTGTCAGGGTGAACGGGATGTAGCGCGGGTCGTTGCGCTGCAACTGGCCGAAGACGGCGCGGATATGCGGCGCGTAAGTGTCGATGTCCGGCAGCATGACGATTACGTCGCGCGGGCGCAAAGTCGGGTCGGCGCTGAAGCGGGCCAACAGCTGGTCGTGGAGGATCTCCACTTCACGTTGCGGGCTGTGCGCAACATGGAAGCGGATCGAGCGGTCTTTTATGGTGTCGACTGGCGGCCACCGTTCGCGGCTCTCGGCGAGCGGGCGCAACTCCAGGATATCGTCCTGCAGTTCGTTTAGCAGCGTGGTGGGCGAACCGTCGCTGAACAGGTCGATACGGCCGTCGCTGAACACGCCCTGGTAGCTGCCTGGGTCATCATAGCTGTCGAGCAGATTGATGTAGTCGCGGCCTTGTTTACCCCAGGCAGCCAGCAACGGGTGGGCATGCTGGTGCAGCGTCTGGTCGTCCAGTTGCAGGGGCATGCCTTGCTTGCGTTGCTGACGTTTGTACTGATGGCGCAACAGGTCCTTGTCGGCGACGATATCGGCCCAGTGGTGGCGGCATGGGTTGTGTACGCACAGCAATACCTGACTGAAACGCGACAGGCCTGCCAGCGCTTCCAGGGCCTGGGCCGGCAGCGAAGAGATACCGAACACGATCACCCTCGGTGGCAGCCCTGCAGGCGCCTGCTCCAGGCTGTTGATGCGCTCGATGAAACGTTGGTGTACTCCGGCGCGGCTCTGCGCCATGCCTTGCTCGCCAACATCCTCCAGCAATGCTCGCCACAACTCGGCTTGCCAGCGGTTGCCTGGCGGCAGTACTTTGCGCTCGCCGCGGGCCGTGTTGATGACGTGCTCGCCACTGGCCCAGTCCTTGAGCCAATCGGCACGGTAGACCTGGTACTGGTCGAACAGGTCGGCCAGGCGCTCGGCTAGCTGGTAGCGCTTGCGCAAGTCACTGTCGTCGGTGAGGAAGCGCCGCAGTGGCTCGAAATGCGGACGCTCGATGAGCGCTGGCAACAGACGCATCAGCCGCCAGGTCAGTGGTGCCTTGTCGAGCAGAGACACTTCGGGAATTTCGCTACGGCCAAGCACGCTGCGGTAGAGCTGCCACATAAAGCTACCGGGCAGTTGCACATCGATGGCAGCGGCGATGCCGCAGCCGCCTTGGTCATCTTCCAGCGGATCTTCAGCCAGGGCCAGCTTCAGCCATTGGGCGATGCCATTGCTTTGCACCAGGGCAATTTCGTTTTCCAGAGGCGCCAGCGGGTAGCGACGCATCCAGCTCACTACCAGGCTACGCAGGTCGTCGAGGCGGTTGCCGTGGACGATCATGAAGCCTGGGTGGAGATGGGCGGTGTTGGGCATCGGAAGGTCTCTGGAGGCGCTGATGGCTGAGAGGGGAACGATATCACGCGCACATGAAACGGCCGAATGCCATCAGGCTGTGGGAGCGGGCACTTCAACGCGGTGCCATCCGCAGCGTGGCACTCCCGATCCATAGGGGAGGTGACGTTGGTGGCCTGGAGAGTGTGCGCCCCTGCCTGGCGTTGCCCCCTTCCCCGTAGGAGCGGGTTTACCCGCGAACCCTGTAGGAGCGGGTTTACCCGCGAACACCGGCGAAGCCGGTGCCATCT
>NZ_BCBP01000092.1:0-19590 GCF_001753955.1 Pseudomonas sp. NBRC 111139 | reverse complement strand
GGCACAGGCAGCCAAAGACAAGACTGGTTCTCGATAGCTTTCATGTTGCCAAGCCTTGAACTCAGTGAAAATGCCCCTATCTAAAACAGGCCCCTGCCAAAACGCTGTATCAGCATCGTGGAAATCCACCACTTTCCTCACCATCGTTTCCGGGTAGAATGCTCGTTCGCATGCGGCCTATGGGCTGCACGGGCGACTCATGGGGCCGCCCTCCATCCCTACGTGTGGAAGATCCTGCCGATATGTTTGCGCCTTTGTTAAAAAAACTTTTTGGAAGCAAGAACGAGCGTGAAGTCAAACGCATGCTCAAGACGGTGAGTATCGTCAATGCCTTCGAAGAGAAGATGGTGGCCCTCTCCGACGAGCAACTGCGGGGCAAGACTGCAGAGTTCAAGGAACGCCTGGCCAAAGGCGAGACACTGGACCAATTGCTGCCCGAAGCCTTCGCCGTGGCCCGTGAGGCCGGCAAGCGTGTCATGGGCATGCGCCATTTCGATGTGCAGTTGATCGGCGGCATGACCCTGCACGAGGGTATGATCGCAGAAATGCGCACCGGTGAAGGCAAGACCTTGGTCGGTACCCTGGCCGTCTACCTCAACGCATTGTCCGGCAAGGGCGTGCATGTGGTCACCGTCAACGACTACCTGGCGCGCCGTGACGCCAACTGGATGCGCCCGCTGTACGAGTTCCTCGGTCTGTCGGTCGGTATCGTCTCGGCCTTCCAGCCGCCGGAAGAAAAGCGCGCCGCCTATGCAGCCGACATCACCTACGGCACCAACAACGAATTCGGGTTCGACTACCTGCGCGACAACATGGCGTTCAGCCAGGACGAGAAGTTCCAGCGTGAACTGAACTTCGCCGTGATCGACGAAGTCGACTCCATCCTCATCGACGAAGCGCGTACCCCGCTGATCATTTCCGGTCAGGCCGAGGACAGCTCCAAGCTGTACATCGAGATCAACCGCCTGATCCCGCGCCTCACCCAGCACATCGAAGAGGTCGAAGGCCAGGTCACCCAGGAAGGCCACTTCACCATCGACGAGAAGAGTCGCCAGGTGGAGCTGAACGAAGCCGGTCACCAGTTCATCGAAGAGATGCTGGCCCAGGCGGGCCTGCTGGCTGAGGGCGAGAGCCTGTACTCCGCGCACAACCTGGGCTTGCTGACACACGTCTACGCCGGTCTTCGTGCACACAAGCTGTTCCACCGCAACGTCGAGTACATCGTCCAGGACGGTCAGGTTCTGCTGATCGACGAACACACCGGCCGTACCATGCCGGGCCGTCGCCTGTCCGAGGGCCTGCACCAGGCCATCGAGGCCAAAGAGAACCTGAACATCCAGGCCGAGAGCCAGACCCTGGCTTCGACCACCTTCCAGAACTACTTCCGCCTGTACACCAAGCTGTCCGGCATGACCGGTACCGCCGACACCGAAGCATTCGAGTTCCAGTCGATCTACGGCCTGAACGTGATGGTCATTCCGCCGAACAAGCCACTGGCGCGTAAGGACTACAACGACCTGGTGTACCTGACCGCTGACGAGAAATACGCCGCGATCATCGCCGACATCAAGGAAAGCATGAAGCTGGGCCGTCCGGTGCTGGTAGGTACCGCGACCATTGAAACTTCCGAGCACATGTCCAACCTCCTGAAAAAGGAAGGGATCGACCACAAGGTGCTCAACGCCAAGTATCACGAGAAGGAAGCCGAGATCATCGCGCAAGCAGGCGCGCCAGGTGCACTGACCATCGCCACCAACATGGCTGGCCGTGGTACCGACATCCTGCTGGGCGGTAACTGGGAAGCCGAAGTGGCTGCCCTGGAAAACCCGACAGCCGAGCAGATCGCCCAGATCAAGGCCGACTGGCAGAAGCGTCACCAGCAAGTGATCGAGACGGGTGGCCTGCATGTAATCGCTTCCGAGCGCCACGAATCGCGCCGTATCGACAACCAGCTGCGTGGCCGCTCCGGTCGTCAGGGCGACCCAGGTTCCAGCCGCTTCTACCTGTCGCTGGAAGACAGCCTGATGCGCATCTTCGCCTCTGACCGGGTGAAGAACTTCATGAAGGCACTGGGCATGCAGTCGGGCGAGGCCATCGAGCACCGCATGGTCACCAACGCTATCGAGAAAGCCCAGCGCAAGGTCGAAGGCCGCAACTTCGACATTCGTAAGCAATTGCTCGAATATGACGACGTCGCCAACGAGCAGCGCAAGGTGATCTACCACATGCGCAACAGCCTGCTGGCCGCCGAGAACATTGGCGACACCATCGTCGAATTCCGCAAGGAAGTACTGGACGCTACCATCAGCCAGCACATTCCGCCGCAGTCGCTGCCAGAGCAGTGGGACGTAGCCGGCCTGGAGGCTTCGCTGGCCAGCGATTTCGCCATCAAGTTGCCGATTCAGCAATGGCTCGACGAGGACGATCACCTCTACGAAGAGACCTTGCGCGAGAAGCTGCTGAACGAGATCACCACTGCCTACACCGAGAAGGAAGACCAGGCCGGTCTCGACGCCCTGCGAACCTTCGAGAAGCAGATTCTGCTGCGCGTACTGGACGACCTGTGGAAAGACCACCTGTCGACCATGGACCACCTGCGTCACGGTATTCACCTGCGTGGTTATGCGCAGAAGAACCCGAAGCAAGAGTACAAGCGCGAGTCGTTCAGCCTGTTCCAGGAGCTGTTGGAGTCGATCAAGCGCGACACCATCCGCGTGCTGTCGCACGTACAGGTTCGCCGCGAAGACCCGGCCGAAGAAGAAGCCCGCCTGCGCCGCGAGGCCGAAGAGCTGGCGAGTCGCATGCAATTCCAGCACGCCGCTGCACCGGGCCTGGAAAGTGAGCAATTGAGCGAGGAGGGTGCCGAAGTAGCGGTAGCCTCGGCGCCAGTACGCAATGACCAGAAGCTGGGCCGCAACGAGCCGTGCTGGTGTGGTTCGGGCAAGAAGTTCAAGCATTGCCATGGTCAGATCGAGTGATCTGAACCTTACGTTGTACAAGCCTGGGGCCGCTTTGCGGCCCTTTCGCGACACAAGGCCGCTCCCACAGGTACCGCGCTCGTCCATGAACGGGCGCGATCCTTGTGGGGGCGGCCTTGTGTCGCGATGGGGCGCGAAGCGGCCCCTTTTTCGACATCATCGTTTTTTCTAGGAGCGCTCTAATGGCTGTTGGTCTTGGTCCTTTGCCCACCCTGCACCCGGTTCCGGGTTTTGAACTCGGTATCGCTTCTGCCGGTATCAAGCGCCCGGGGCGCAAGGATGTGGTGGTCATGCGCTGTGCCGAAGGCTCCAGCGTGGCTGGCGTGTTCACCCTCAACGCCTTCTGCGCAGCGCCGGTGATCCTGTCCAAGCAGCGTGTACAGGGCACCGTGCGCTACCTGCTGACCAACACGGGTAACGCCAATGCTGGCACCGGCGCGCCAGGCCTGGCCGCCGCCGAGCGCACCTGCGCCAAGCTGGCCGAACTGGCTGGCGTACCGGCAGAGTCGGTACTGCCGTTCTCCACCGGCGTGATTGGCGAGCCGCTGCCGGTCGAAAAGATCGAAGGCGCGCTGCAGGCCGCCCTCGACAACCTGTCGGAGAACAACTGGGCTGAGGCCGCTACCGGCATCATGACCACCGACACCCTGCCCAAAGGGGCCAGCCGCCAGTTCCAGCACGATGGCGTGACCGTTACCGTCACCGGTATCAGCAAGGGTGCAGGCATGATCCGCCCGAACATGGCGACCATGCTGGGCTACATCGCCACCGACGCCAAGGTGGCGCCAAGCGTCCTCAAGGACCTGATGCTGGACGGCGCCAACAAGTCGTTCAACCGCATCACGATCGATGGTGATACTTCGACCAACGATTGCTGCATGTTGATCGCTACCGGCAAGGCCGACCTGCCGGAAGTGACTGAAGCCAGCGGCGCGCTCTTCGAAGCGCTGAAAAAGGCCGTGTTCGAAGTGTGCATGGAAGTGGCCCAGGCCATCGTCCGTGACGGCGAAGGCGCGACCAAGTTCGTGACCGTGCAAGTCAACGGTGGTGGTAACCACCAGGAGTGTCTGGACGTCGGCTACGCCGTGGCCCACTCGCCGCTGATCAAGACCGCGCTGTTCGCTTCCGACCCGAACTGGGGCCGTATCCTCGCTGCCGTAGGCCGTGCCGGTGTACCGGAGCTGGATGTGAGCCTGATCGATGTTTACCTGGACAGCGTTTGCATTGCGAGCAAAGGCGGCCGCAGCCCGAGCTATACCGAAGCGCAGGGTTCGGCAGTGATGGCCCAGGAAGAGATCACCATCCGAATCGAACTGGGCCGTGGCCAGTGCAGCGAAACCATCTGGACGACCGACCTGTCCCACGAGTACGTGAAGATCAACGCCGAGTACCGTACCTGATCTACTGATCCGAAGGCCTCTTCGCGGGCACGCCCGCTCCCACAGGTGTTGCAATGCCTGCAGGAGCGGTGCGGTCCCTGTGGGAGCGGGCTTGCCCGCGAAAGGCCGCGCAGCGGCCTGCGGGTTTTGCAATACAAACCTGATGGAGCCGAACCATGAGCTATCACCTGATCATCGGCGACAAGCTGTACTCCTCCTGGTCGCTGCGTGGCGCCCTGGCCCTCGAGCTGGCTGGCGTGCCCTACGAAGAAACCCTGATCAAGCTGAACCAGCCTGATACCCGCCAGCGCATCCTCGCTTTCTCCTCCACCGGCAAGGTGCCGCTGCTCAAGAGCGAGCACGGTGTGATCGCTGACTCGCTGGCCATTGCCGAATACCTCAACGAACGCCACCCCGAAGCCCAGCTGTGGCCTGCCGATGTGGCGGCGCGTGCCCAGGCCCGTTCGGCCTGTGCGCAGATGCATAGCGGCTTCTTTGCCCTGCGCGGCGCCATGCCGTTCGACTTGTCGCGCGACCAGGCGCTGGACAGCGTGCCGCTGGACGTGCAAATCGACATCGACCGTATCGTTGCGCTGTGGTCCGAATGCCGTCTGGTGGCCAAGGACAGCGGCCCGTTCCTGTTCGGCAAGGCAAGCCTGGCCGATGCCTTCTTTGCCCCGGTGGCCGTGCGCCTGCGCACCTACCGCGTAGAAGTCCCCGCCGAGGCGGCAGCCTACATCGAGACCATTTATCAATGGCCAGCCTTCCAGGCATGGCAACAGGCAGGCCTGGAGGAGCGTGAAGCGTGAAACGGATTCATGTAGTAGCTGCCGTGATTCGCGGCGCTGATGGCCGTATTCTGATCGCACGTCGTGCCGATACCCAGCACCAGGGCGGCTTGTGGGAGTTCCCCGGTGGCAAGGTGGAAGAAGGCGAAAGCGTCGAAGCGGCGCTTGCCCGCGAGTTGCGCGAGGAGCTGGGCATCGAGGTAAGCCATTCGCGTGCGCTGATCAAGGTCAGCCATGACTACCCGGACAAGCAAGTGCTGCTGGACGTGCGCGAGGTCGAAGCGTTCACTGGCGAACCCCATGGTGCCGAAGGCCAGCCGCTGGAGTGGGTTGCCCCGCGCGATTTGCCGCAGTACGAATTCCCCGAGGCCAACAAGCCGATCGTCGCCGCTGCGCGCCTGCCGGACCAGTACCTGATCACCCCGGACGGCCTGGAAGTGCCGCAAATGCTCAAGGGCATCCAGAAGGCGGTGGCCAATGGTATTCGCCTGATCCAGTTGCGTGCCCCGGACATGTACGACCCCAAGTACCGCGACGTGGCGGTGGATGCGGTCGGGCTGTGTGCGGGCAAGGCGCAGCTGATGCTTAAAGGGCCACTGGAGTGGCTGGGTGATTTCCCGGCGGCCGGTTGGCACCTGACGGCCGCGCAGCTGCGCAAGTATGCCGCCAGGGGCCGGCCGTTCCCAAAGGAGCGCTGGTTGGCGGCATCCTGCCACAGTGCCGAAGAGCTGGCGCTGGCTGAGCAGATGGGCGTGGACTTTGTCACCCTGTCGCCAGTGCAGGCGACCCAGACTCACCCAGAGGCGGTGCCGTTGGGATGGGATGAGGCGCAGCGGTTAATTGCCGGGTTCAACAAGCCGGTTTACCTGCTGGGTGGGGTAGGGCCAGGTGAGCGCGAGCAGGCCTGGGAAGCCGGGGCACAGGGTGTAGCCGGGATCCGGGCGTTCTGGCCCGAGGTTTGAGTCCCTTGTAACAGGGGCCGCTGCGGGGCCATTCGCGGGCAAGCCCGCGAATGGGCTGCAAAGCAGCCCCAGAAGTATCAGCCTTTGGGTTTCTCGGCGGGCTGCCACAAAACCTCAGCCACCCCCTGGCGCCGCCCGATGATCCGCGCCGCCACGAACAATAGATCGGAAAGCCGGTTGATATACGCCAAACCAACGCCTTCGAGCGGCTCCATGGCATTCAACTGCTGGCACCGGCGCTCTGCACTGCGCGCCAGACTGCGGCACACGTGCGCCTGCGCCACCAGCGCCGAACCACTGGGCAGAATGAAGTTTTTCAGCGGCCCCAGCTCTTCGTTCCACACATCGATGGCCGCCTCCAGGCGTTCCACTTCCGCCAGGGTCAATGCCTGGTAACTGGGCATCGCCAGCTCGCCACCCAGGTCGAACAAGCGGTGCTGACACGGCGCCAGCACTGTGGTCACTTCATTCAGCCCATGCTCGGCGAGCCCCGCCAGCAGCAACCCCAACTGGCTGTTCAGGCTGTCCACCTCGCCAATCGCTTCGATCCGCGGGTGGTCCTTGGGCACCCGACGGCCGTCGCCCAGGCCGGTTTCGCCTTTGTCGCCGGTGCGGGTATAGATCTTCGAAAGGCGGTAGCCCATGTCATTGCTCCGTTCTGGCCGGCACCGCCGCTGCCGGCTGGGTGAGGGGCAGGCGTAGGGTAAAGCAGGTGCCTTGGCCTGGCGTGGATTGCACTTCCATCTGCCCCTTGTGGTTGTTGGTGATGATGAAGTAAGAGACCGACAGGCCCAGCCCGGTACCCTGGCCGATTTCCTTGGTGGTGAAGAACGGCTCGAAGGTGCGCTTGCGCACCGCCTCGGGCATGCCGACGCCGTTGTCTTCGACCTGGATTTCCGCCCATGGCGGGTTTAGCCGGGTGCGCAGTGTGATGCGTCCGGGCTCACTGGGTTGCGGGCGTTGGTGGATGGCCTGGGCTGCGTTCTTCAGCAAGTTGAGCAGTACTTGTTCCAGCTCGTTGGCGGTGCATGGCACCGGCCCCAGGTCGGGGTCGAACTGGCGCACGATGGCTTGCCCCTTGAAGTCGAAGCCAATGGCCAGATCGAAGTCATTGCCGGCAATTTCAAGCGCCTGATCGATCAGTGCCGGCAGCTCGCATGGCACCAGCTGGCGGTTGCTGCGGCGGCTGAAGCTGAGCATGTGGGTGACGATCTTCGCCGCCCGGGCACCGGCCTGCTGAATGCCGTCGAGCAGTTGCGGCACCTCGCGGCTGTCCAGGTAGCGGTTGATCGTGGCCAGGTCGATGCCCAGCTCTTCGGCCTGTTCCTGGTTGCGCGGCAGGTCGGACGACAGGCGCCGGCGAATGTTCTGCACGTTGTGCAGGATAGCGCCCAGCGGGTTGTTGATTTCGTGCGCCATGCCGGCAGCCAGCCCCCCGACCGAGAGCATCTTTTCTGACTGCACCATCATCTCTTCCAATGACAGACGCTGGGTGATGTCGTCGATACGAATGACCACGCCGCGCCCGCCGCCGCCCGTCAGTGGGTAGAAGGTCAGGGCGTAGTGGCGCAGGTCGTCGCCCTTGGGCCAGGTTACCCGCTCGATCTTCGCCACTCGATGTTTTTCCACGGTTTCCTTCAGTTGCGGGAGGAACGGCTTCAGCGGCTCGAACGCAATGAACACCGGCTGGTTGAGTGCCTCGTCCAGTGGCGTGCCGGAAAGCACCGTGGCTTCGTGGTTCCATTGGGTCACGTAGAGCTGTTCGTCGAGGGCGATCAGTGCCGAGGGCATCGAGTCGATGATGCTGTTGAGGTAGTTCTGAAAACCGGTGAGCTTTTTCTCGATCTTGCTGCGTACCTGTACTTCCAGTTCCAGCTTGCGGTTGGTGTGGCGGGTTTCTTCGGCAAGGCCCTGAGCCTGGTCGTAGGCACTCTGGAACTCATCGCGGGCGCTCTTGAGCTGCTGCTCGCGGGCCTCGATGCGCGACAGCATGGTGTTGAAGGCCTCGGCCAGGCTGCCGATTTCATCGTCATTGCCGCGCTGGGCACGCAAGGCGTAGCTCTCTTCGCGGGTAACCTGGCGGCTGAGCTCCTCAAGC
The DNA here is from genome assembly GCF_001753955.1 of Pseudomonas sp. NBRC 111139. Classification (NCBI taxonomy): domain Bacteria; kingdom Pseudomonadati; phylum Pseudomonadota; class Gammaproteobacteria; order Pseudomonadales; family Pseudomonadaceae; genus Pseudomonas; species Pseudomonas sp. NBRC 111139. The sequence continues at coordinate 11,385 of NZ_BCBP01000092.1, read as the reverse complement.
TGGTTGATCGGCTGGGTGATCAGGCGTTTGATCTGCCAGGCGATGACGATCCATAGCAGGACACTGAACACCAGGATGCCCAGGCTGGCGCTGAGTGTGCCGGTGTAGAAGGCCGTGGGCAGTTCGCTGCTGGCTACCAGCAGCAAATGTGCCGGTGGGTTGGCATCGCGGGGGATGCGGATCAACTGAGTGCTGCGAAACTCCATCAGGCGCCAGCCGTCGATGTTGCGAAAACGCTTGGGCAGGGCCAGCGGCTCGCCATGTTGCAACTGCGCCAGCATTCGGCCATCGCCACCGTAGATGGCGGCGGCGCGAAGCGGAGTGTAACTGTCCAGTTCCTTGAGCAGGGCACGGGCCGTGTCCGGTGTGTCGCCGGCGCGGGCTGCAAGCTGTGGATTGGCCACCAGCCGGCCGATGGTGTGCATAGCCTGCGGCGCCATGCTTTCCTGGGTGATCCAGTAGGCGGCGCTGATGAAGGTGAGGTTGGCCATCAGCAAGATGGTCACCAGCAAAACCAGCAGGGCCGCCAGCAGCTTCTGCCCGACCGGGAGGTTTTCCAGGCGTTGGCGCAAGGTCATGGGCAAGGCAATGTCCGTATCCGGTGGAAGGGCCGCGTCAGTCGCAAGGCAAGCCACGCACGCGCAGGTTTTCGACCAAGCGCTGCAGCAGGTGTTCCAGCTGCGGCAGTTGCAGGCCATGACGGCCCGCAGCGCGGCAAGCATGGCCGAGCAGGTAGTGCAACTCGGTGCGCCGTCCTGCATGCACGTCCTGGTACATGGAAGAGTAGTTGGCTGCGGTGGCGAGGATTACCCGCTGAACTTCTTCGTCCAGCCCCTCGGCTGCTTGCGGCTGGCCGCAACGGCGCAGCAGTCGGGCCAGTTCGACGCACAGGGCTTGCACTTCACCCAGGTGCCCCAGCAGCCCGCCATTCTGGCAATCGTGAAGTACGGTCAGCGGGTTGATGGCGCAATTGAGCGCCAACTTGCGCCACAGGCGGGTCAGTATGTCTACTGTCCACTCAGCGGGGATACCGGCCTCGTGCAGGTCATCGAACCAGGCGGGGAGCAGGGGGCTTCGTGGGTCGCCTAGCCAGTTGAAGCCATGGCCGGCAAAACGCACTTGCCAGTCCCCCTCGCGGAAGGCGCCTTCGGTGCTGGAGGCGAAGATGCAGCGAGCGTGCGGCACCAGGTCGGCGACTTCATCCTGGCTGCCCAGGCCATTCTGCAACAGCAGCACTTCGGCGCTCTCGGCCAGCCGAGGTGCTAGACCGGCAATCGCCGGGGCAGCGTCATAGGCCTTGCAGGCCACCAGCAGCCGGTGAATCGGGCCTTGCGCTTGCGCCGTTTCGGCCGGTATGGCGTAGCGCCGGGTTTGGTCCTGCTCGACCAGGGTCAGGCCACCGGCCTGCTGATAGGCCTGCAGCCGTTGCCCGTCACGCAGGATCAGGCGCACAGCCTTGCCGGCGCGTGCCAGCCGGCAGGCCCACAGACTGCCAAGGCTACCGGCGCCGAGAATATGCCAGGTGCTGCTCATATGCGTTTCGCAACCCGTTATAATGAGCCCGCATTTTAACCTTCAAACCCAGCGCGCTCCATCTTCAGCCTGAGCGCGCTTTTATTTTGGGAGAACAACCATGCCTTCGTTCGACGTGGTATCGGAACTGGACAAGCACGAAGTGCAGAACGCGGTCGACAACGCCATCAAGGAACTGGACCGCCGCTACGACCTCAAGGGCAAAGGCACCTTCGAGTTCAAGGACAAAGAGCAGACCGTGATGCTCACTGCTGAGGAAGAGTTCCAGCTCGAGGCGATGCTGGAGATCCTGCGCCTTGCACTGGTCAAGCGCAAGATCGACGTGAAGTGCCTGGAAACCAAGGACCCCTACGCCTCAGGCAAGGAAAAGAAACAGGAAGCCAAGTTCCGCGAAGGCATCGACAAGGACCTGGCAAAAAAGATCGTTGCCACCATCAAGGATGGCAAGCTGAAAGTACAGGCCGCCATCCAGGGTGAGCAGGTACGGGTAACCGGCAAGAAACGTGACGATCTGCAGGAAGCCATTGCCCTGCTGCGCACCAAGGAATTCGACATGCCGCTGCAGTTCAACAACTTCCGCGACTGATGTGGGGGTGGCCCGGAACCCCGATGGCCAAATGATGTCCATGGGGGCCGGGGTTGCGTAATAACACGCGCGGCCTGTTCTACCGTGTACTTGCCGCTCGGCATCAGGAGATGAATATGGATTTGAACGCTGAGGTCGACCAGCTCGTCCGCCAATCCCAGACGTGGATCCCTTTGATCATGGAATACGGCAGCCGTGTGCTGCTGGCACTGCTGACCTTGGCGGTTGGCTGGTGGATCATCAACAAGGTCAGCGCCCGCCTCGGCAAGCTGGTTGGCCTGCGCAACGCCGACCTGGCGCTGCAGGGCTTCATCAGCACCCTGGCGAACATCGTGCTGAAGGTGCTGCTGTTGGTCAGCGTAGCCTCGATGATCGGCATCGAGACCACCTCGTTCGTCGCCGCCATCGGTGCCGCAGGCCTGGCCATCGGCCTTGCCTTGCAGGGCAGCCTGGCGAACTTCGCCGGTGGTGTGCTGATTCTGATGTTCCGCCCGTTCCGTATCGGTGACTGGATCGAGGCGCAGGGCGTTGCCGGCACCGTCGACAGTATCCAGATCTTCCACACCGTGCTGCGCACCGGTGACAACAAGACGGTCATCATGCCCAATGGCAGCCTGTCCAACGGCATCATTACCAACACCAACCGCCAGCCGACGCGCAAGGTGGTGTTCGATGTGGGCGTTGACTACGAGGCCGACCTGCAGAAGGCCCGCAATGTGTTGCTGGAGCTGGCAAAGGACCCGCGTGTTCTGCAAGACCCGGCACCGCAGGCGGTCGTGTCGACGCTGGGCGACAGCTCGATCACCGTATCGCTGCGCTTGTGGACCAAGACCTCCGATTACTGGGACGTGATGTTCATGCTCAACGAGTATGCGCGTGACCGGTTGAAGGCCGAAGGGATCGATATTCCGTTTCCGCAGCGGGTTATTCGCGTGGTGCAGGAGACTGCAACGCAGTAATTCCGCGTTGAAGCCGGGGCCGCTTTGCGCCTCTTCGCGGGCAAGCCCGCTCCTACACAGGACACGCATGTCCTCGTAGGGGCGGGCTTGCCCGCGAAGGGGCGCAAAGCGGCCCCAGCTTTTTCCTACCCTGATTACACTTGCTCACAGCAATTTCCAACAATTTCTGGCATATAGCGTGATCCCGCCTGCCACACCCGATACGCCATCATGAAACCACTGCTGTATGTCACCCCTCTGCGTGCCTTGCTGTTCGGCCTGACCTTGGCCCTGTTCGAACTGCTGACCTACCTGGCCAGCGACGCGGTCATGCCGGCCATGCCGGTCGTGGTCAGTGACCTCGATGCCAGCCCCGAATACATACCCCATGCCCTCAACCTGTACCTGCTGGGCGGCGTAGTACTGCAATGGCTGATCGGCCCGTTGGCCGACCGTTATGGACGGCGCCCGCTGCTGCTGGTCGGTTGCGCATTCTTTGGCCTGGCCTGCCTGGCCACCTTCTGGGTCCAGGACATCGGCCTGTTCAACCTGTTGCGCCTGTTGCAGGGCATTGGCCTGGGCTTTGTGGTCACGGTCAGCTACCCGGCCCTGAACGAGGCTTTCAGCGAAGCTGATGCTGTACGCATGATGGCCCTGCTGGCCAACATCGCCTTGCTGTCGCCCCTGCTCGGGCCGCTGGTGGGCACCTTGCTGCTGCAATGGCTGGACTGGCGCTGGCTGTTCGTGGCGTTCGCCATCGGCGCGGTGCTGGCCTGGCTGCTGTTGTACCGGCTGATGCCGGAAACCCTGGGCGTGGAGCGCCGTGACGGCTCGCGGCTGGCGTTCACGCCGATTCACCTGCTGCCACTGTTGGCGGGCTATGGCCAACTGCTGGGCAACCGCCGCTTCGTTGCAGGCAGCGCCGCCCTTGGGTTGGTCGGCTTGCCGCTGATTGGCTGGATTGGCCTGTCGCCGGTGCTGCTGATTCACGATGAGGGATTGAGTACCCTGGAGTATGCCTTGTGGCAGTTGCCGGTCTTTGGCGGGCTGATCCTCGGTAACCTGATCATCAACCGCATTGCCGATCGCTACCCGCTGCCAGCCCTGGTGCGTGGTGCGCTCTGGCCATACCTGGCGGGCCTGTGCCTGATGGTGCTGGCGACCTGGTACTGGCCGAGTGTGACCAGTGTGGTGGCTGGCATGTCGCTGTATGCGCTGGGGTTGGGCGTGGCCAATGCGGTGCTGTACCGCATGACGCTGTTCTCCAGTGAGCAGAGCAAGGGGTTGGTTTCGGCCATGCTGGGGATGATCACCATTGCCTTGCTGGGGCTCGGCGGTGCGCTGCTGGCGATGATTGGCGCCGGTGCCAGCTTGCTGCATTTTGCCCTGGCGGCGGGGGTGGCGGGGGCGTTGGCGCTGTGGCCGCTGTGGTTTGTGGTGGGGGGGCGGCCTGGGGAAGGGGCTGTAGCTGGATAAGTGGTATTGCCTGTGCCGGCCTCTTCGCGGGTAAACCCGCTCCTACACAGGGCCGCGCCGCCTTGTAGGAGCGGGTTTACCCGCGAAGAGGCCAGCACAGGCAATACAAAGTTTCAGGGCCGCTCAGCCACCGAGTGGTCGTCCGCCACCGGCGTTCCCCGCCCGGCTTCCTGATGCCACTGCAGGGCGATCAGGATCAGCGTAGGCACCCCCAGCAGCGCCGTGATCAGGAAGAAGTCGTGGTAGCCGAACTTCTCCACAATTACGCCCGAATACCCGCCGATCAGCCGCGGCAACAGCAACATGATCGAACTGAGCAGCGCGTACTGGGTCGCCGAGAACTTCAGGTTGGTCAGGCTGGACAGGTAGGCGACAAAGGCCGAGGTAGCCATGCCGGAGCTGAAGTTGTCCAGCGAGATGGTCACCACCAGCATTTCCAGGTTCGGCCCCATGTCAGCCAACATCAGGAACAGGATGTTGGTGCCGGCAGAGGCCGCGCCGCCAATGAACAGGATGGGCATGATGCCGAAGCGTACGATCAGCAGGCCGCCAACCCCGGCGCCGACCAGGGTCATGATCAGGCCGAAGATCTTGCTGACGCTGGCAATCTGGTCCTTGGTGAAGCCCATGTCGATATAGAACACGTTGGCCATCACCCCCATCACCGTGTCCGACATGCGATAGGTGGCGATCAGGCCGAGCAGCAGCAGAGCCTGCCAGCGGTAGCGGGTGATGAAGTCGTTGATCGGGGTCAGCACGGGGGCCAGGCCGCGACGGCCGAGGCTCGACAGGCAGGCCCAGGTCAGCAGCACGTAGAGGATCAGGCGCAGGAAGGCGCGGTCTTCCAGCAGCAGGTCGAGCGGCGTGGCATCACCGGAGACCACGCTGGACCAGCCGGTATTGAACATCTGGGTGAAGCTGGCCGGTACCGAGACCAGCAGGATGATCAGCACGAACACCGAAGCCATCTGGTGCACCAGCCCGTAGCGCGCTGCCGACAGTTGGGTGCGCATGGGCACTGGCGGTTCGCGCATGACCAACGTGGTGAACAGGGCGGGCAGCATCATCACCCCGAACATCACGTAAGTGCCGGCCCAGGCCTTGTGCAGGTAGCTGAAGCCGGTAGAGCCGAACCACTCGGCGAAGAACAGGGCACCGGCCGTGGCGAGCAAGGCAGCCACCCGGTAGCCGGCCATGTAGCTGGCAGCGAGCGCGGCCTGGCGCTGGTCGTCAGCGATTTCCAGGCGGTAGGCGTCGACTGCAATGTCCTGGGTAGCCGAGGCGAAAGCCACCAGTACGGCCATGGCAATCAGCCAGGAGAGATGCTGTTGCGGGTCGCACAGGCTCATGCCGACCAGCCCGATCACCACCAGCGCTTGCGACAACAGCAGCCACGAACGCCGGCGCCCGAGGCCGCCAAGCAGCGGCAAGCGCCATTGGTCGAGCAGCGGTGACCAGACCCACTTGAAGGCGTAGGCCAAGCCAATCAGGCTTGCATAACCGATGGTTTCACGGGCAACGCCGGCTTCGCGCAACCATACCGACAGGGTCGAGAACACCAGCATATAGGGTAGGCCGGCGGCGAAACCGAGTAGCAAAAGTACCAATGTTGACGGGCTGGCATAGGCAGCAAGCGCAGCGCGCCAGGTTTTACGGGGCATGGGCCAACATCTGCCTCAAGTTTTCGAAAACAAAGCGCGCACTCTAACCGCTGTGCTCCATTGGGCGCCAGCCATGGCGCGTCATATCCACACGATTGTTGCTTACATTCACACCTTCTGCGCGTAACCGCGCCCGTTGTTCATCGCCCGACGGGGTGCCCAGCGCCAGGCTCAGCCGGCCACCCGCAGCGAGCACCCGGTGCCAAGGCAGGCGTGTGTCTGCAGGCAACTGCCCCAGGGTGCGCCCAACCCAGCGCGCCGCACGGCCAAGCCCAGCCAGTTCGGCCAGTTGGCCATAGCTCACGACCTTGCCGGGTGGCACTTGGCCCAGTACTGAATACAGCGCCGTTCGTCGGCCCTCGGCCGAATCGAGGGCGTGCTCATATCCATCAGACATCTCGCCCGCCTTGGGCTGCAGATGAAACCGGACCGGTGGTCTGGTAAATGAGAGTTGAACTCAACGGCATACTCCCGGTCTGTCCTTGCTCTGGTCGTGGGTATCTGGATAATGCCCGGCTTTTTCGTCAAATCGAACCCATAGTCCGCAAACAAAGCCCGTTTATGAATTCTAGATCCTTGTTGTGCCTTCTTGCTGTTTCCCTGTGTGCCTCTCCGGTGTTCGCCGACACTGTGTGGATGAAGAACGGTGACCGGCTAAGTGGCAAGATCAAGGTATTCGATGGCGGCAAGCTGCTGCTGGAAACCCCTTATGGTGGGTCCATCGCCCTGGACTGGAAACAGGTCCAGACGCTGGAAAGCGACCAGGAGATGCTGGTCAAGCAGGACGCCTACAGCGGAGAGAAAGCCAAGTCGCTCAAGGCGGCAGAGCCAGGCAAGGTGACCTTGGCCAATGGCGAGGCACCGAAGACGGTGGAGCTGGCCAGTATCGAGCAGATCATGAAGCCCAAGCCGCTGGTCGAGGATTTCGTATGGAAAGGCAATGTCGACGTAGCGCTGGACTACAAGCGCGCCGAGAACGACACCGACGATTACGACGTGGGCTTCAAGACCACCGCCCGTCATGGCCGTTGGCGGCACAACGCCGAGGGTGAGTACAACCGCGAGACCAAGGACGACGTCACCACCACCGACAACTGGAGCGCCGAGTACGCGCTGGACCGCTTCATTACCGAGAAGTGGTTCTGGCAGGGGCGTGCGGAATACAAACGCGATCGCATCGAAGACCTGGCCCGCCAGCGCACCGTGGGTACCGGCCCGGGTTACCAGTTCTGGGACGATGAGCTGGGCGCGTTCTCGCTGGGCTCACTGATCAACCGTACTGACTTCGAATATCAGGATGGTGGCAAGGATAATTTCTATTCTGCGGCCGTGAAGTGGGATTACACCCGATACCTGATCGGCAAGAACGTGCAGCTGTTCACCAACGGCGAGTTCGCCAAGCCGCTGGGTGGCGTGGCCGACTACTCGCTGGATGCCGAGGTTGGCCTGCGCTACAAGGTCACCGAGTGGGCCTCGCTGAACCTCAAGGCGGAGAAGGACATCATCACCGGCACGCGTGAAAGTGACCTGGACAAGACACGCTATACCGCGGGCTTCGGCGTTACCTGGTAAGGCGTCTGGATGCAGGTCAGTGGCACAGGCAGCTGATAATGCTTATCTTGTCCCCAACCCGTCCGCCAGGAGCCGCCCTCAAGTGAGTACCAACGCCATCCGCCCCGCCCGGGAACTGCTGCTCAAGGAATACCGCGGCGTGCTTTCGACACATTCCAGGTCGATGCCTGGCTACCCCTTCGGTTCGGTCGTGCCGTACTGCCTGGACGCCCAGGGCAACCCGCTGATCCTGATCAGCCGCATTGCCCAGCACACCCATAACCTGCAGAAGGACCCCAAGTGTTCGCTGTTGGTGGGTGAGCGCGAGGCTGAGGATGTGCAGGCGGTAGGGCGCCTGACGGTGATGGCCGAAGCGCACAAGCTGGTCGACGAGGCCGTCATCGAGGCCGCCGCCGAGCGCTATTACCGCTATTTCCCGGATGCGGCCAACTACCACAAGGCCCACGACTTCGATTTCTGGGTGCTGCAACCGGTGCGCCACCGCTACATCGGCGGCTTCGGTGCGATCCACTGGCTTGACCATGTCACCTTGGCCAACCCGTTCGCGGGCAAGGCCGAGGGGAGCATGATCGAACACATGAACAGCGATCACGCCAGTGCCATTGCCCACTACGTCGAGTTGACCGGGTTGCCACGGCACGTACCGGCGCAGATGGTTGGGGTAGACAGTGAAGGCATGCACCTGCGCATCGGCCAGGCCGTGCACTGGTTGCCTTTCCCCACTACTTGCAACACGCCGACACAAGTCCGCGAGGCCTTGGTTTTGCTGGCTCGCGCCGACCATTGGCCGCTTGTGATGCAAGCCGAGGGTTGAAATCCGGAGCGCAGGCATCCATGTGAGGTCTTATTGGAAGGTTATCTTCCGTCGAGGAACCCTTGATGCGTGCTTTTCTACTGCTGTTTCTGATTTTTCCTGTGCTGGAGCTGTTCGTCTTCGTGAAGGTCAGCGCGGCAATCGGTTTCTTTCCGGCGTTGCTGCTGATCATCGCCGGCTCCGCCTTGGGCGTACTGGTCATGCGGGTGGCCGGCCTGGCGACTGCATTGCGCGCCCGTGAAAGCCTGCAGCGCGGTGAATTGCCCGCCGAGGACATGTTCCAGGGCATGATGCTGGCCGTGGGTGGTGGCCTGTTGTTGCTGCCCGGCTTCATCAGCGACGTGCTGGGTGTGCTGTGCCTGCTGCCATTCACCCGCCGCCTGGCGGCGCGCAAGATGCGCGAGCGTGCCGAGGCCCAGGCCATGCGCCAGCGTGCATTCCAGGATGACCCCTTCCAGGCGCAGCCGCGTGATGGCGGCCACCGCCCGAACGTGATCGAAGGCGAGTACGAGCGCCGCGACAAGTAAAAGGACCGGGGCCGCGCAAGCGGCCCCGGTTTTTTTTGGCCTGATGAAAATTTTTCTATCTCGAGCCTTGTAATTGGATGTGGCGGCCTCATGTATGTGGTCACCGCAAGGTTTCTGGTGGCAACACCAGACATTACACAGGTGGTTCGCTCACAGCGGGCCGCCCCCGGCAACGCCGGACAGCATCAAAACCGCCGGTGTCGAACCGGCCGATGAAAACCACAATTTGGGAGAGATCGACAATGAAACTTCGTCCTCTGCATGACCGCGTAGTCATCCGTCGCAGCGAAGAAGAATCGAAAACCGCTGGCGGTATCGTCCTGCCGGGTTCGGCCGCTGAAAAACCAAACCGCGGCGAAGTTGTAGCCGTCGGCACCGGTCGCGTCCTGGACAACGGCGAAGTTCGCGCGCTGGCCGTGAAAGTGGGTGACAAAGTGGTTTTCGGCCCGTACTCGGGCAGCAACACCGTGAAAGTCGATGGCGAAGACCTGCTGGTCATGGCCGAGAACGAAATCCTCGCCGTTGTTGAAGGCTGATTTCCCCCCGACTTCCCGTTACTCCAAAGTTTTTCAAGGATTAAACGATCATGGCTGCTAAAGACGTAAAATTTGGTGATTCCGCCCGTAAGAAAATGCTGGTTGGTGTCAACGTTCTGGCTGACGCGGTAAAAGCGACCCTGGGCCCGAAAGGCCGTAACGTGGTACTGGCCAAGAGCTTCGGCGCGCCGACCATCACCAAGGACGGCGTTTCCGTCGCCAAAGAAATCGAGCTGAAAGACGCTTTCGAAAACATGGGCGCCCAGCTGGTCAAGGAAGTTGCTTCCAAGGCCAACGACGCTGCCGGTGACGGCACCACCACCGCTACCGTTCTGGCTCAGGCCATCGTCAACGAAGGCCTGAAAGCCGTCGCTGCCGGCATGAACCCGATGGACCTGAAGCGCGGTATCGACAAGGCCACTGCTGCCGTTGTTGCCGAGCTGAAGAACCTGTCCAAGCCATGCGCCGACTCCAAGGCCATCGCCCAGGTAGGTACCATCTCTGCCAACTCCGACAACTCCATCGGTGAAATCATCGCCGAAGCCATGGAAAAAGTCGGTAAAGAAGGCGTGATCACCGTTGAAGAAGGCTCGGGCCTGGAAAACGAACTGTCCGTCGTAGAAGGCATGCAGTTCGACCGCGGCTACCTGTCGCCGTACTTCGTGAACAAGCCGGACACCATGGTTGCCGAGCTGGAAGGCCCGCTGCTGCTGCTGGTCGACAAGAAAATCTCCAACATCCGTGAGCTGCTGCCAGTTCTGGAAGCCGTTGCCAAGGCCGGCCGCCCACTGTTGATCGTTGCCGAAGACGTTGAAGGTGAAGCGCTGGCTACCCTGGTAGTCAACAACATGCGCGGCATCGTCAAGGTTGCTGCAGTCAAGGCTCCAGGCTTCGGCGATCGCCGCAAGGCCATGCTGCAGGACATCGCCGTCCTGACTGGCGGCCAGGTCATCTCCGAAGAAATCGGCCTGTCCCTGGAAACCGCTACCCTGGAGCACCTGGGTAACGCCAAGCGCGTCATCCTGTCCAAGGAAAACACCACCATCATCGACGGTGCTGGCGCTGACACCGAGATCGAAGCACGCGTCAAGCAGATCCGTGCCCAGATCGAAGAAACTTCCTCGGACTACGACCGTGAGAAGCTGCAAGAGCGTCTGGCCAAGCTGGCTGGCGGTGTTGCCGTGATCAAGGTGGGTGCCGGCACTGAAGTTGAAATGAAAGAGAAGAAAGCCCGCGTTGAAGACGCCCTGCACGCTACCCGTGCAGCCGTTGAAGAAGGCGTGGTGCCTGGCGGTGGTGTTGCCCTGGTTCGCGCCCTGGCGGCCATCGTCGACCTGAAAGGCGACAACGAAGACCAGAACGTCGGTATCGCGCTGCTGCGTCGCGCTGTTGAATCCCCGCTGCGCCAGATCACTGCCAACGCCGGTGATGAGCCAAGCGTGGTTGCTGACAAGGTCAAGCAAGGTTCGGGCAACTTCGGCTACAACGCCGCTACCGGTGAATACGGCGACATGATCGAGATGGGTATCCTGGACCCAGCCAAGGTTACTCGCTCGGCGCTGCAAGCTGCTGCTTCGATCGGCGGTCTGATGATCACCACCGAAGCCATGGTTGCCGACCTGCCGGAAGACAAGCCAGCTGCTGGCATGCCTGATATGGGCGGCATGGGTGGCATGGGCGGCATGATGTAAGCCAGCCTTCCCCCCGCACCATTAAAAAGCCCCGGTTCGCGAGAACCGGGG
>NZ_BCBP01000091.1:0-20217 GCF_001753955.1 Pseudomonas sp. NBRC 111139 | reverse complement strand
CATGAGCGACATCCTGCTCAGCGCCAACCACGCTGACCAGCTCGCGCTGATCAATGCTCACCCGGACCTGGCAGGCAAGGCCGCCATCCAGGGCGAACTGACCGAATCGAGCACCAACGAGCAGGCCGGTGCCGGTATCCACCAGTGCACCGCCGAAGAGTTCGCCCGGTTCACCGAACTGAACGATGCCTACAAGGCCAAGTTCCAGTTCCCGTTCATCATGGCGGTGAAGGGCAGTAACCGGCACCAGATTCTCGCCGCCTTTGAAAAACGCATCCACAACGATGCCGATGCCGAATTCAAGGAAGCCCTGGCGCAGATCAACCTGATCGCCCTGTTCCGCCTGCTGCAGCTGTAAGCAACAGCCGAACCTTATTCAGAAAACGAACAATAGAAGAGATAACCGCATGCGCACCCTGATGATCGAGCCCTTGACCAAAGAAGCCTTCGCCCAGTTCGGAGACGTGATCGAAACCGACGGCAGCGACCACTTCATGATCAACAACGGCTCGACCATGCGCTTTCACAAGCTCGCCACGGTCGAAACCGCCGAGCCTGAAGACAAGGCGATCATCAGCATCTTCCGCGCCGACGCGCAGGACATGCCGCTGACCGTGCGCATGCTGGAGCGCCATCCGCTGGGCAGCCAGGCTTTTATCCCGCTGCTCGGCAACCCCTTTCTGATCGTGGTCGCGCCCGTTGGCGATGCACCTGTATCAGGCTTGGTCCGAGCCTTCCGCAGTAATGGCAGGCAGGGCGTTAATTACCATCGCGGCGTCTGGCACCACCCGGTGCTGACGATCGAAAAGCGGGATGATTTCCTGGTGGTTGATCGCAGTGGTTCTGGCAACAACTGCGATGAGCATTACTTCACCGAGGAACAGATGCTGATCCTCAATCCCCACCAATAAGAAAAGGTCAGTCATCTTCTCGGTGACTGGCAGAGGTACATACTGTGGAAGCACACCTTCACGAATGGCTGAACCTGAGCATTCGCTGGGTTCACATGATCACCGGCGTTGCCTGGATCGGTGCATCGTTCTACTTCGTCTGGCTGGAGAACCACCTGAACCGAAGCAACCCGCGCGATGGGTTGTCGGGTGATCTCTGGGCGATTCACGGCGGTGGTATCTACCACCTGGAGAAATACAAGCTCGCCCCCCCGAAAATGCCCGAGAACCTGCACTGGTTCAAATGGGAAGCCTACTTCACCTGGATGTCCGGTATCGCCCTGCTGTGCGTGGTGTTCTACTGGAACCCGGCGCTGTACCTGCTGGCGCCTGGCAGCACCCTGAGCGGTGCCGAAGGCGTGGCTATCGGTATCGGTTCGCTGATCGCTGGCTGGTTCATCTACGACTTCCTGTGCGACTCGCCCTTGGGCAAGAAGCCAGCGCTGCTCGGTGGTGTGCTGTTCGTGCTGATCATCGCTGCCTGCTGGGGCTTCAGCCTGGTGTTCAGCGGCCGTGGTGCCTACCTGCACACCGGCGCGATCATAGGCACCATCATGGTCGGTAACGTGTTCCGCATCATCATGCCGGCCCAACGCCAGCTGGTGGCGGCGATCGAGAACAATCAGACGCCCGACCCGGTACTGCCGGCCAAGGGCCTGCTGCGCTCGCGTCACAACAACTACTTCACCCTGCCGGTGCTGTTCATCATGATCAGCAACCATTTCCCGAGCACCTACGGTAGCCAGTACAACTGGCTGATCCTGGCCGGTATCGCAGTAGCCGCGGTTCTGATCCGCCACTACTTCAACACCCGCCACGACAGCAACAAGTACGCCTGGACCCTGCCCGTCGGCGCCTTGGCAATGATCTGCCTGGCCTACGTTACCGGCCCGAAACCGATGGCCGTAAGCCCTGAGCAAGCCGCAGCGAAGATCGAGTACCAACCGCTGCCGGCAACTGCCGTAGGCGGCAAGACCGCTGCCGAGCAGCGTGCCGAGGACGCCGCCAAGGCTGCCGAAGCACCCGCCGCACCTGCGCAAGCACCGGCCCAGGCCGCTGCCCAGGCCGGTGGTGGCGACTTCGACAAGATCCACAATGTCATCCAGGAACGCTGCACCGTGTGCCACTCGTCCAAGCCGACCAGCCCACTGTTCAGCGCCGCTCCTGCCGGCGTGATGTTCGACACTCCGCAGCAGATCCAGGCCCAGGCCGCGCGCATTCAGGCGCAAGCGGTTGCCAGCCAGATCATGCCGCTGGGCAACATCACCCAGATGACCACCGAAGAGCGCAAGCTCGTCGGCGACTGGATCGCCAAAGGCGCCCAGGTCAACTGACAGCACCTCGCCAGGCAACCCGCCCCCCAAGGGAATCACCTTCCCCTGTAGGAGCGGGCTTGCCCGCGAAGAGGCCGGAAGCCCCGGCCTCAAGCTCCATGTGTTACGCAACAAGCAAGCATCGAGCGCGCAGGCATGAGGCCTGCCGCTTGGATCCGAGAATAAAAACAAAACTCGAGGTGCTGCATGTCCGAGTCACGCAAGGCGTATATCCCCATTGCGCCGCCGCGAGAACCCTTGCCCCTGTTCCAACTGTTCCTGGTTGGCCTGCAACACGTTCTGCTGATGTACGGTGGCGCGATCGCCGTGCCGTTGATCATCGGCCAGGCCGCCGGGTTGTCCCGCGAAGAAGTCGCTTTCCTGATCAACGCCGACCTGCTGGTCGCTGGCGTCGCTACCATCATCCAGTCGTTCGGTATCGGCCCGGTGGGCATCCGCATGCCGGTGATGATGGGTGCCAGTTTCGCTGCCGTCGGCAGCATGGTGGCCATGGCCGGCATGCCCGGCGTGGGCCTGCAGGGGATCTTCGGCGCGACCATCGCTGCCGGGTTCTTCGGCATGCTGATCGCGCCGTTCATGTCCAAGGTTGTCCGCTTCTTTCCCCCACTGGTCACCGGTACGGTGATCACCTCGATTGGCCTGTCGCTGTTCCCGGTGGCCGTCAACTGGGCCGGTGGCGGCCAAGACGCTCAAACGTTCGGCTCGCCGATCTACCTGCTGGTGGCCGGCCTGGTACTGGCCGTTATCCTGCTGATCAACCGCTTCATGCGCGGTTTCTGGGTCAACGTGTCGGTACTGGTGGGCATGGGCCTTGGCTACATCCTGGCCGGCTCCATCGGCATGGTCGACCTGTCGGGTCTGAATGAAGCACCGTGGTTGCAGGTGGTCACCCCGCTGCACTTTGGCATGCCGACCTTCAGCCTGGCGCCGATCCTGTCCATGTGCCTGGTAGTGGTGATCATCTTCGTCGAGTCCACCGGCATGTTCCTGGCCCTGGGCAAGGTGACCGATCGCGAAGTCACCCCTGGCATGCTGCGTCGCGGCCTGCTGTGCGATGCCGGTGCGTCGTTCATTGCGGGCTTCTTCAACACCTTCACCCACTCCTCGTTCGCCCAAAACATCGGCCTGGTGCAGATGACTGGGGTGCGCTGCCGCTATGTCACCATCGTGGCCGGTGCACTGCTGATCCTGCTCAGCCTGCTGCCCAAGGCGGCCTTCCTGATTGCCTCGATCCCGCCTGCGGTACTGGGCGGCGCGTCCATCGCCATGTTCGGCATGGTCACCGCCACCGGGATCAAGATTCTTCAGGAGGCGGACATCGGCGACCGCCGCAACCAGCTGTTGGTTGCCGTGAGCGTCGGCTTCGGGTTGATCCCCGTGGTGCGTCCGGAGTTCTTTGCCCAGATGCCACAGTGGATGGAACCCATCACCCACAGCGGTATCGCCATGGCCACGGTCTGTGCCCTGGTGTTGAACGTTCTGTTCAACATCCTTGGCGGTGCCGACCGCGCAATGCACAACGACGTCTGTCACCAGCATTGAGCCAAAAGGGGCGGTGCATGACCGCCCCTCATCACCTCTGCAGTAACCGCTACGCCGTCGACCCGCCGGAATGGGTCGCCCGGGGCGCCTGCGCGCCAAAAAAACCGCCAACAAAAACAATAAGTCCGGGAATCACAACATGAAGCGCATCACCACGTCCCTGTTGTTGGGCAGCAGCCTGCTGGCCACCCTACCCTCGCACGCAGGCGAATGGCTGCAATGGCACGGCGAAAGCCTGACCTACCTGTACGGCAAGGACTTCAAGGTCAACCCTGATATCCAGCAGACCATCACCTTCGAGCACGCCAACAAATGGAAGTACGGCGACACCTTCATGTTCGTCGACAAGATCTTCTACAACGGCAAGGCCGACCCCGGCAAAGGTGTGACCACCTACTACGGCGAGTTCAGCCCACGCCTGTCATTGGGCAAGATCTTCGACCGCAAGCTTGCCTTCGGTCCGATCAAGGACGTGCTGCTGGCCATGACCTACGAGCGCGGTGAAGGCGACAACGAGGCCTACCTGATCGGCCCAGGCTTTGACTTGAACATCCCCGGCTTCAACTATTTCACCCTCAATTTCTACGTGCGTAACACCGAAGGCAGCCGCCCCGGTGACAATGTCTGGCAGATTACCCCCGGCTGGTCGTACACCCTCCCTGTCGGCCGGTCAGACATTCTGATCGACGGTTACATGGACTGGGTTACCGACAACGACCAGACCCGCCGTGGCACCTATCACGCCAACCTGCACTTCAACCCGCAGGTTAAATACGACCTGGGCAAGGCGCTGAACCTGGGCGCCAAGCAGCTCTACGTCGGCTTTGAATACAGCTACTGGAAAGACAAGTACGGCATTGACAGCCGCGGCAACCTGGACAGCAACCAGAGCGTGGCCAGTGCGCTGATCAAGGTGCACTTCTAGGAAGTTGACCAAACGCACAAGTTTGAATCACCCCGCTCCAGGACGGAGCACTTGAGGCGCGGCGCGCAAGCCAGTAATCTGCGCGCCCCCTCGATCAGGGCAGAACGGATTCTGCCTGCGTTTACTGACCGCTCAGTCAATGAATACGGGCGGTTGGCCAACGTGTTGCCAGCCTGAAAGACCCTTTTCATCCGTTCAGAACGAAGTCGAGCAGGAAGGTTTTGCCAACCCGGAAAAGTTGGCTCGACCCTTGCCAAACAGCTGTGGCCTATCGAAAAAAGCTGACTTAAAAGACAAAAAAGCGCCGACAACGAGCGCTGACAACAGATCAATCAAGGGAGCGACACTCGCAATGCGTACCATCAACAGCCTGATCCTTGCCGGCGGCCTGCTGGCCTGCGGCACCACCTTCGGCGGCGACCTGCTGCAATGGCAGAACAACAGCCTGACCTACCTGTGGGGCAAGAACTTCAAGGTAAACCCCGAGACCCAGCAAACATTCACCTTCGAACACGCCGACGCGTGGAAGTACGGCGATAACTTCTTCTTCGTCGACAAGATCTTCTACCAAGGCAAGAAGGACGCCAGCAACGGCCCCAACACCTACTATGGCGAGTTCAGCCCACGCCTGTCGTTCGGCAAGATCTTCGACCAGAAGCTGGAGTTGGGCCCGGTCAAGGACGTGCTGCTGGCGATGACCTACGAGTTTGGCGAGGGTGACACCGAGTCTTACCTGATCGGCCCGGGCTTCGACCTGGCCATCCCGGGCTTCGACTACTTCCAGCTGAACTTCTACAACCGCACCACCGACGGCAGCCGCGCTGGCGACAACGTGTGGCAGATCACCCCGGTGTGGTCGTACACCATTCCGGTCGGCGATTCCGACGTGCTGATCGACGGCTTCATGGACTGGGTGGTGGACAACGACGAGAACCGCCGCGGCACCTACCAGGCCAACCTGCACTTCAACCCGCAGATCAAGTATGACCTGGGCAAGGCATTGCACCTGGGTGAGAAACAGCTGTATGTGGGTGTGGAGTATGACTACTGGAAGAACAAGTACGGCATCAAGGACAGCGATGCTTTCACTACCGACCAGAACACCATGAGCTTCTTGGTCAAGGTTCACTTCTGACCTGAGTTAGCGGGGCCGCTTTGCGGCCCATTCGCGGGTAAACCCGCTCCTACAGGGGACGCGCCGGGTTCAAGGCAAACGCGGTACCTGGTAGGAGCGGGTTCACCCGCGAACCGGGGCAAAGCCCCGGCCACACGCCTCAATTGGCTGGCCGAACCGCCCGCCACAATTTCCCCGCAACGCTTACCACCGCCAGCACCACAGCACCTGCGATGACTCCGGCCCCGCCGTTGAGCAACGCCCCGGTCAACGCCCCGCCACGCCCTTCGCTGAACGCCTCGATGGCATGATGCAGCGGCTCGATGCCATGCACCAGGATCCCACCCCCTACCAGGAACATCGCCGCAGTACCAATCACCGACAGGCTCTTCATCATGTAGGGCGCAGCCCGGAGGATGCCGTTGCCAACCAACTGAGCCAGACGCGAGGCCTTCGT
The DNA here is from genome assembly GCF_001753955.1 of Pseudomonas sp. NBRC 111139. Classification (NCBI taxonomy): domain Bacteria; kingdom Pseudomonadati; phylum Pseudomonadota; class Gammaproteobacteria; order Pseudomonadales; family Pseudomonadaceae; genus Pseudomonas; species Pseudomonas sp. NBRC 111139. The sequence continues at coordinate 13,895 of NZ_BCBP01000091.1, read as the reverse complement.
GGTCATCCACAGCCCCAGGTCGTCGAGCTTGACGATGCCGCCGACCAGCCCGTATACCCCGATGGTCATGACAATGGCTATGCCCGAGAGCACGATGATCTGTTGCGGCAGCGGCGTATCCGCCACTATCCCCAAGGTAATGGCAATGATCTCGGCCGACAGGATGAAGTCGGTGCGCACCGCGCCCTTGATCTTGGCCTTCTCGAAGGCCACCAGGTCGACATTGGCGTCCGCCACGGCTTGCTGTCGAGCCTTGTGCTGCGCGTCGTCCTCATCCTTGCTGTGCAGGAACTTGTGCGCCAGCTTCTCGAAACCCTCAAAGCACAGGAACGCGCCACCCAGCATCAACAACGGCGTAACCGCCCACGGTATGAACGCACTGATCAGCAGCGCGGCCGGAACCAGGATCGCCTTGTTGACGAACGACCCCTTGGCCACCGCCCACACGACCGGAAGTTCGCGATCGGCGCGCACGCCGGTGACCTGCTGGGCATTCAGCGCCAGGTCATCACCCAGCACACCCGCTGTCTTTTTCGCCGCGACTTTGGTCATTAGCGAGACGTCATCCAGCAGCGTGGCGATGTCGTCGATCAGTACCAGTAGACTGCTTCCTGCCATGTTTGCTTGTATCCAAATAAGTCAATGTGCCGGATTCTAGCCCAAAGCCGCTGCCTTGAGCGCCCGTCGACCCCGGTGCTACCATGCCCGATCCCCCTTAGAGGTGGCCAGACACGAGGAAGATCCCTGACCATGAGCACCATTCGCGAGCGCAACAAGGAATTGATCCTGCGCGCGGCCAGCGAGGAATTCGCCGACAAGGGCTTCGCCGCCACCAAGACCAGCGATATCGCGGCCAAGGCCGGCCTGCCCAAGCCGAACGTGTATTACTACTTCAAGTCCAAGGACAATCTCTACCGCGAGGTCCTGGAAAGCATCATCGCGCCGATCATGCAGGCATCCACGCCGTTCAATGCAGACGGCGACCCGAAGGAAGTGCTGAGTGCGTACATTCGCTCGAAGATTCGCATTTCGCGTGACCTGCCCCATGCGTCCAAGGTGTTCGCCAGCGAGATCATGCATGGCGCGCCGCACCTGTCTCCGAACCAGGTCGAGCAGTTGAACGAACAGGCCCGACACAACATCGAGTGCATCCAGCGCTGGATCGACCGCGGGCAGATCGCCCATGTGGACGCGCATCACCTGATGTTCAGCATCTGGGCGGCGACCCAGACCTATGCCGACTTCGACTGGCAGATTTCTGCGGTGACCGGCAAGGCCAAGCTGGCCGACAGTGATTATGACGCGGCGGCCGAAACCATTATCCGCATGGTGCTCAAGGGTTGTGAGCCAGAGGTGGCCTGACATGGCCAATGGGGACCGCATTCCACTGGGGTCGCACGCCCCTGTGGGAGCAACCGTCTTGCTCAATTTCTAAAAGCTGGCGCGATCCGTGTGGGAGCGGCCTTGCGTCGCGAAAGGGCTGCACAGCAGCCCCGGGGCTTCAGCGTCGATGCAAATAATGCCGGGGCCGCTTCGCGGCCCTTTCGCGACACAAGGCCGCTCCCACAGGCCGGTGTTCAGCCTCAGCCCAGCGCAGTGTCGAGAAACATCATCACCGCAAACCCGCCCATCAACCCTGGGTAATGGAGCTGGGTGCAGCGCTGGGCATCAAGGTCGAGCCGGCGCTGGAAGCCCTGAAAGTCGCCGTACACATCTAAAGCCTGGCGCAGTCTTTGTGGGGCCTTGTGTCGCGAATGGGCCGCAAAGCGGCCCCAGCTGACTTGAGCCTTACGCCGCTACCCCGGCATCTGCCCGCAACCCCACCTCCTCGATCGCACTGATCGCACACTGCTCGTCGATATCCGACGTATCGCCGCTGATCCCCACGGCACCCAGCACCTTGCCGTCCTGATCACGAATCAGCACCCCACCTGGCGCCGGCACCACCGGCCGCTCACCCATCCCGTTCAACGCGGCAAAAAAAGCCGGCCGCTGCTGCGCATCCAACGCCAGCAAGCGCGACCCCTTGCCCAGGGCAATCGCACCCCAGGCTTTGCCAGTGGCCACTTCAGGCCGAATCAGGCTCGCGCCATCCTCACGCTGCAACGCCAGCAGGTGCCCGCCGGCATCCAGCACCGCAACGGTCAGTGGCGCGGCGTTGATCTTGCGGCCTGCCGCCAGTGCGGCGTTTACCAGGCTGACAGCGATTTTCAGGTTCAAGACGTTCATGGAAAGGTCCTCTTCTTGTTGTGAGAAGCCCTAAGGGCAGTTGAAAACCGATAGAGCAAATAGAACACAACGAGATGTATTTTTGTATACAATATTTTGAAACGATCGTATGCGATGGCGCAAATAGCCGTTTTCACGGCCGCTTTGACGAAAGCGAGCCCACCCGATGAAAACCCATTGACCTGAGCCGCCAGGCGTGAATACACTCTGTCGCAAAGCAAGTTGTATACAATTACAAAATCGATGAGGCACAAACCATGAGCAAAATGAGAGCAATCGATGCAGCCGTTCTGGTCATGCGCCGTGAAGGTGTAGATACCGCGTTCGGCATCCCGGGGGCTGCCATCAACCCGTTGTATTCGGCCCTGAAGAAAGTCGGTGGCATCGATCACGTCCTCGCTCGTCACGTCGAAGGTGCCTCGCACATGGCCGAGGGCTACACCCGCGCCAACCCGGGCAACATCGGTGTGTGCATCGGCACTTCCGGCCCTGCCGGCACCGACATGGTCACCGGCCTGTACAGCGCCTCGGCCGACTCCATCCCGATTCTGTGCATCACTGGCCAGGCGCCACGTGCCCGCCTGCACAAGGAAGACTTCCAGGCTGTCGACATCACCAACATCGTCAAGCCAGTGACCAAGTGGGCGACCACCGTTCTGGAGCCAGGCCAGGTGCCTTACGCCTTCCAGAAGGCCTTCTATGAAATGCGTACCGGCCGCCCAGGCCCGGTGCTGATCGACCTGCCGTTCGACGTGCAGATGGCCGAAATCGAATTCGACATCGATGCCTACGAACCACTGGCAGTCAACAAGCCATCCGCCACCCGCGTACAGGCCGAGAAAGCCCTGGCCCTGCTCAATGACGCCGAGCGCCCACTGCTGGTAGCCGGTGGCGGCATCATCAACGCCGACGCCAGCGACAAGCTGGTCGAATTCGCCGAACTGACCGGCGTACCCGTGATCCCGACCCTGATGGGCTGGGGCACCATCCCGGACGACCACGCCCAGATGGTCGGCATGGTTGGCCTGCAGACCTCGCACCGCTATGGCAACGCAACCCTGCTGAAGTCCGACCTGGTATTCGGTATCGGTAACCGCTGGGCCAACCGCCACACCGGTTCCGTCGATGTCTACACCGAAGGCCGCAAGTTCGTGCATGTCGATATCGAACCGACCCAGATCGGCCGCGTGTTCACCCCGGACCTGGGCATCGTTTCCGATGCTGGCAAGGCACTGGACGTGTTCCTGGAAGTGGCCCGCGAGTGGAAAGCGGCCGGCAAGCTCAAGTGCCGCAAGGCCTGGCTGGAAGAGTGCCAGGAGCGCAAGTCGAGCCTGCAGCGCAAGACCCACTTCGACAACGTGCCGGTCAAGCCGCAGCGCGTCTACGAAGAAATGAACCAGGTATTCGGCAAGGACACCTGCTACGTCAGCACCATCGGCCTGTCGCAGATTGCCGGCGCGCAGTTCCTGCATGTGTACAAGCCTCGCCACTGGATCAACTGCGGCCAGGCCGGCCCGCTGGGCTGGACCATCCCTGCTGCGCTGGGCGTGGTCAAAGCCGATCCGAAGCGCAAGGTTGTGGCGCTGTCCGGTGACTACGACTTCCAGTTCATGATCGAAGAACTGGCGGTGGGTGCGCAGTTCAACCTGCCGTACGTGCACGTGCTGGTGAACAACGCCTACCTGGGCCTGATCCGTCAGGCGCAGCGTGGCTTCGATATGGATTACTGTGTACAACTGGCGTTCGAGAACATCAACTCGACCGACGCTGCCACCTACGGTGTCGACCACGTCGCCGTGGTCGAAGGCCTGGGTTGCAAGGCCATCCGTGTGTTCGAGCCAGCAGAAATCGCCCCTGCCCTGATCAAGGCACAGAAGATGGCCGAAGAGTTCCGCGTGCCGGTGGTGGTTGAAGTGATTCTCGAGCGTGTGACCAACATTTCCATGGGCACCGAGATCAACGCGGTCAACGAATTCGAAGACCTGGCCCTGGTCGGCAACGACGCGCCAACCGCCATCTCGCTGCTGGACTGATCGCCTGACGCCCCCAGGCACGCCCTGGGGGCCTTCATCGCAAGGAGACAACTCATGCCTCGCTTCGCTGCCAACCTGTCCATGCTGTTCACCGAACAGGACTTCCTGGCCCGCTTCAAGGCCGCCGCCGATGCTGGTTTCAGCGGCGTCGAATACCTGTTCCCCTATGACTTCAGCGCAGCTGAAATCAAGCAGCAGCTGGAGGCCAACGGCCTGACCCAGGTGCTGTTCAACCTGCCGGCCGGCGACTGGGCCAAAGGTGAGCGCGGTATCACCTGCCACCCTGACCGCGTCGAGGAATTCCGCGCGGGTGTCGACAAGGCCATCGAATACGCCAAGGTGCTGGGCAACACCCAGGTCAACGCCCTGGCCGGCATCCGCCCACAAGGCCCGGACTGCGCCACCGTGCGCAAGACCTTCGTCGAGAACCTGCGCTACGCCGCTGACAAGCTCAAGGGCGCCGGTATTCGCCTGGTCATGGAAATGATCAACACCCGCGACATCCCGGGCTTCTACCTGAACACCACCCAGCAGGCCCTGGAAATCCAGGCCGAGGTGGGCAGCGACAACCTGTTCCTGCAATACGACATCTACCACATGCAGATCATGGAAGGTGACCTGGCTCGCACCATGGAAGCCAACCTGAAACTGATCAACCACATCCAGCTGGCCGACAACCCCGGCCGCAATGAACCAGGCACCGGCGAGATCAACTACCGCTTCCTGTTCGAACACCTGGACCGCATTGGCTACCAGGGCTGGGTGGGCGCGGAGTACAAGCCCAAGACCACTACCGAAGCAGGCCTGGGCTGGCTGAAAACCCACAACGCAATCTAAGGCTGATCGAGGTCCTGTGACACATGCCTGACCCTGTAGGAGCGGGTTCACCCGCGAATGCGACGTTGGCTTCACTGCCGCTTTCGCGGGTAAGCCCGCTCCCACAGAATTCTGTGTCCAACAACGGGCCTGTGCAGCCTGCTCCATCGAGATTCAACAAATACAACGAGGTAATCTCTCATGGCTAAAATCGGTTTCATCGGCACCGGCATCATGGGCAAGCCCATGGCCCAGAACCTGCAAAAAGCAGGTCACAGCATCTTCGTTTCCACCCACCACGACGCCGCGCCAGCCGACCTGATCGCCGCCGGTGCCGTGGCCCTGGCCAACCCGAAAGAAGTTGCCCAGGAAGCCGAATTCATCATCGTCATGGTTCCCGACACCCCGCAGGTCGAAAGCGTCCTGTTCGGTGAAAACGGCGTGGCCGAAGGCGTTGGCCCGAACAAGGTGGTGATCGACATGAGCTCGATCTCCCCTACCGCTACCAAAGCCTTCGCCGAAAAAATCAAGGCTACCGGTGCCGCCTACCTGGACGCCCCAGTGTCCGGTGGTGAAGTCGGCGCCAAGGCCGCGACCCTGAGCATCATGGTCGGTGGCTGCCCGAAAGCCTTCGAGCGCACCCTGCCGCTGTTCGAAGCCATGGGCAAGAACATTACCCGCGTCGGTGGCAACGGTGACGGCCAGACCGCCAAGGTCGCCAACCAGATCATTGTCGCCCTGAACATCCAGGCCGTGGCCGAAGCCCTGCTGTTCGCCGCCAAGAACGGCGCCGACCCTGCCAAGGTGCGCGAAGCACTGATGGGCGGCTTCGCCTCGTCGAAAATCCTCGAAGTGCACGCCGAGCGCATGATCAAGGGCACCTTCGACCCAGGCTTCCGCATCAACCTGCACCAGAAGGACCTGAACCTGGCCCTGCAAGGCGCCAAGGAACTGGGCATCAACCTGCCCAACACCTCCAATGCCCAGCAAGTGTTCAACACCTGCCAGGCACTGGGCGGCGGCAACTGGGACCACTCGGCGCTGATCAAAGGCCTGGAGCACATGGCCAACTTCTCGATCCGCGACGACAAATAAGTCGTTTTTAGCCTTCACTGGCCTCTTCGCGGGTAAACCCGCTCCTACCAAAGACCGCACAATCGCTCAGAGCTGTGCATGTAGGAGCGGGGCTTGTCCGCGAAGAAGCCAACGCCGTTGAACCTGCGACCACAGGCCCAATGGTGGCATCGAGCAACACCCGCCCCTGGTTCGGCCTGCACGGAGGCAGTTCCAGGGGCGTTTTTGATTCTGCAGAACAACAATAATTGGGAGCCTGCCATGTCGGTCGATCCGCAAAAACTTCTCCGCGAACTGTTCGACACAGCCATCGCCGCCGCCCACCCCCGTCAAGTCCTCGAACCCTACCTGCCCGCCGATCGCAGCGGCCGGGTTATCGTCATCGGCGCCGGCAAGGCCGCAGCTGCCATGGCCGAAGTGGTCGAGAAAAGCTGGCAGGGCGAAGTCTCCGGCCTGGTCGTGACCCGTTACGGCCACGGCGCCAACTGCCAGAAGATCGAGGTGGTCGAAGCCGCCCACCCGGTCCCGGACGCTGCCGGCCTGGCTGTGGCCAAGCGCGTGCTGGAACTGGTCAGCAACCTCAACGAAGAAGACCGCGTCATCTTCCTGCTGTCTGGCGGTGGCTCGGCGCTGCTGGCCCTGCCTGCCGAAGGCCTGACCCTGGCCGACAAGCAGCAGATCAACAAGGCACTGCTGAAATCCGGCGCCACCATCGGCGAGATGAACTGCGTGCGCAAGCACCTCTCGGCGATCAAGGGCGGGCGCCTGGCCAAGGCCTGCTGGCCGGCCACGGTCTACACCTATGCCATTTCCGATGTACCGGGCGACCTCGCCACGGTGATCGCTTCCGGCCCCACCGTGGCCGACCCGAGCACCTCGGCCGACGCCCTGGCCATCCTCAAACGCTACAACATCGAAGCGCCCAAAGCGGTCATCGACTGGCTGAACAACCCGGCATCGGAAACCGTCAAGGCCGATGACCCGGCCCTGGCCCGCAGCCACTTCCAGTTGATCGCCAAACCCCAGCAGTCGCTCGAGGCCGCCGCGGTCAAAGCCCGTCAGGCCGGTTTCAGCCCGCTGATCCTCGGCGACCTGGAAGGTGAATCGCGCGAAGTGGCCAAGGTGCATGCCGGTATCGCCCGGCAAATCGTTCAGCACGGCCAGCCGCTCAAAGCGCCCTGCGTGATCCTGTCGGGTGGCGAAACCACCGTGACCGTGCGCGGCAATGGCCGTGGCGGGCGCAACGCCGAGTTCCTGCTCAGCCTCACCGAAAGCCTGAAAGGCCTGCCGGGCGTGTACGCCTTGGCCGGTGACACCGACGGCATCGATGGCTCGGAAGAAAACGCCGGTGCCTTCATGACCCCGGCCAGCTACGCCAGCGCCGAAGCCTTGGGCCTGTCGGCCAGCGACGAGCTGGACAACAACAACGGCTACGGCTACTTCGCCGCGCTGGATGCGCTGATCGTCACCGAACCGACCCGCACCAACGTCAACGACTTCCGCGCCATCCTGATCCTCGAGACTGCCCAATCATGACGCCTGATAAAAAAGTTAAGATCCTCGCCACCCTTGGCCCTGCGATCAACGGCATCGACGATATCCGCCAGCTGGTCGAAGCCGGGGTGAACATCTTTCGCCTCAACTTCAGCCATGGCGAGCATGCCGACCACGCCCTGCGCTACCAGTGGATCCGCGAAGTCGAGCAGCAACTGAACTACCCGCTGGGCATCCTCATGGACCTGCAAGGGCCGAAGCTGCGCGTTGGCCGCTTCGCCGAAGGCAAAGTGCAGTTGCAACGCGGGCAGGCCCTGCGCCTGGACCTGGACAAAACCCCGGGCGACAGCCGCCGGGTCAACCTGCCGCACCCCGAAATCATTGCCGCCCTTGAGCCCGGCATGGACCTGCTGCTGGACGACGGCAAGCTGCGCCTGCGCGTGACCGCCAAGCACAGCGACGCGATTGACACCGAGGTGCTGAACGGTGGCGAGCTTTCCGACCGTAAGGGCGTCAACGTACCGCAAGCGGTGCTCGACCTCTCCCCTCTCACCGAAAAAGACCGCCGCGACCTGGCCTTTGGCCTGGAGCTGGGTGTGGACTGGGTCGCCCTGTCGTTCGTGCAGCGCCCTGAGGACATCGTCGAAGCGCGCCAGCTGATTGGCGACCGCGCCTACCTGATGGCCAAGATCGAGAAACCATCGGCCGTCGAGCAACTGCAAGCCATCGCCGAGCTGGCAGACGCGATCATGGTGGCCCGTGGTGACCTGGGCGTGGAAGTACCGGCCGAGAGCGTGCCGCAGATCCAGAAGCGCATCATCGGCACCTGCCGCCAGCTGGGCAAACCCGTGGTGGTGGCCACGCAGATGCTCGAATCCATGCGTTTCTCGCCAGCGCCAACCCGTGCCGAAGTCACTGACGTGGCCAACGCGGTGGCCGAAGGTGCCGATGCAGTGATGCTGTCGGCCGAAACCGCCTCGGGTGATTACCCGCTGGAAGCCGTGCAGATGATGAGCAAGATCATCCGCCAGGTTGAGAACGGCCCGGACTACCAGGCCCAGCTCGACGTCGGCCGGCCAAAGGCCGAGGCCACCGTGTCGGACGCCATCAGCTGCGCGATCCGCCGCATCAGCGGCATCCTGCCAGTGGCGGTGCTGGTCAACTACAGCGAGTCGGGTGCCTCGACCCTGCGCGCGGCACGCGAGCGGCCACGGGCACCGATCCTCAACCTGACGCCGAACCTGAACACCGCACGCCGCCTCAGCGTGGCTTGGGGTGTGCATTCGGTGGTCAACGACCGCCTGCGTCAGGTGGACGAGGTGGTTTCCACTGCCCTGGAGATTGCCCAGGCGCAAGGCATGGCCAGCCGTGGCGACACGCTGCTGATCACCGCTGGCGTGCCTTTCGGCAAGCCGGGTACGACTAACACGCTGCGGATCGAGACTTTGATCTGAGATTGCCGGGGGCGCGTTGCGCCCCTTTCGCGACACAAGGCCGCTCCCACAGGGCCACGCTGGCACAAGGGAATGCGATCCCTGTGGGAGTGGCCTCGTGTCGCGATTGGAGGGCAAAGCCCTCCCCGAATACCGCTCTACCCGACCGCGGAAAACCGAGGCCCAAAGAGGCCCACCGCTCCCCCATCAACCTCACTGACTGCCCCATGTACACCAAAAATTTCGTCAACCCTTGCCCCGACTGGGCCACGGCGTTACTCAACGGCTTCAGCCAGGTGCTGCTGCTGCGCAACCCCCTGTGCGGCCTGTGCTGCCTGCTGGCCATCCTGCTGACCGCACCCAACCTGGTCGGCGGCGCGCTGCTTGGCGCCCTGGCCGGCCTGCTCACCGCCCAGGCACGCGGCTATGACCGTGCCGACCGCCAGGCCGGGCTGTACTGCTACAACGGCGTACTGATCGGCATTCTGATCAGCGCCGTGCTGCCCTGGTCGGTCATATTGCCCCCCCTGATCATCGCCGCCGGCGGCCTGTCCAGCATCATCACCCACCAGTGGCGCAAGCGCGGCGGCAAGTTGCTGGTCGCCTATACCGCGCCATTCGTGCTGCTGGGCTGGGGCACACTGCTAGTCGTCAGCCCCTCACCAAGCGGCTTCGTCGAAGCTGACCCGCTGTACGCGTTGGCCCGCGGCGTGGGCCAGATCTTCCTGCTTGATCAACCCTTGGCCGGGCTGCTGATCATCGTCGGCATGTTCATCGCCAATCCCTATGCGGCGCTGTGGGCGGTGATCGGCTCGGCCATTGGCGGCGGGGTGGCGTTGCTCGCCGACCAGGCACAGGCAGCGTGGCTGGGTTTGTATGGCTTCAATGCCGCGCTGGCGGCACTGGCGTTTAGCCGCCAGAGGGAAAAACCATGGGTGACGTTGCTAGCAATTGCCCTGGCCCTGCTGCTGCAACCGCCGTTCAAGTTGCTTCCGATACCTGGCCTGACGGCGCCCTTCGTCATCGCCTGCTGGCTGATGCACCTGAGCGGCCACTTGAAGCAGGTAGGCGAACGCTCCAACACCAAGAGTCTGCGCAGTTAGATGTCACATCACTGATTCATTCAAAAAAACTTCTAAACTTCTTACGTCCCTTGCGGATTGCCGCGCCCAGCCCAGGCATACTCGGGTCCTGCTTTGAAAAATCAGTCATCGTTGACTCACTAATTAAAATCACGTCGGAATCGTACACAACTTGACCGTTACCGCTTATTCTCGCATGAGTTGGATTAACCTTCATCAAAGTGAAACCCGCTTTGATGAACTCACTGGCGAAAGCCTCCAATGACTTCATCTCAATACCCTCAGTAGGGACAAGCACATCCCTGACGAATAGAGTTCGATCTTTGTTCACATAAAACCACCCACTTGTACTTACAGTTGGGTCTTCACGTTCAAGAGGCACACCATCAATATCTTTTGCCCTAAAGCGGCTGATCCGTACACCTGAAGGTGCTTTAGGGTTGTAAGAAAACCCCTGAACACGATAATTCTTTTTCCGTATGGACGCGAAGATCGGGTCGAACACCGACGGATTATTGGAAAATCGGGTTTGACCATCGGGGTCGCTGAAATTGACAGGGTCACCTCCACAATACGCATAAGCGTTGATCCCACCGCTTCCAAATGGACTCAACGTATCCGGACTATTAAACCGCATTAGAACCGGACTATAAACCCGATGCCCATTACCCAGAAAATACCCGCGCATTGCACCATCCAAAAACTGGCCATTAAATGCCAATCGAGCACTACGCTCACTGCATCCCAAGTAGCCATATACTGAATAAGCCAACCTTCCGCATGCCCCTCTGGGCAACTCAAGTAAGCATCTCATTTTAACTCCTTAGCCGTAGTTCCATTAGTCCCATACTGCATCGAATGAAGGATGCAGGAAACTGGCATTTTTATTAGGTCGGCTCCGAATTTTCGCGTTGCAAGCTCCGGCGAAGACCCTCTACGCTTGCAGATCAAGGCCAAGGAATCCCCTTCACATGTCCACCCCGCAATCTTTACGCGAACGCCTCTACATCATGGTCTTCCAGACCGACACCGTAGCCGGCCGCCGCTTCGACAAGATCCTCCTGCTGATCATCCTGGCCAGCCTGGTCACCGTCATTCTCGACAGCATCGACGAAGTGCACCAAGGCTACGCCGGCCTGCTGGCCGGCATCGAGTGGGGCTTTACCGCGATCTTCCTGGCCGAATACATCACCCGCCTGTACTGCTCGCCCAAGCCGTTGCGCTATGCCTTCAGTTTCTACGGCCTGGTCGATTTACTGGCGATCGTGCCGGGGATCCTCGCGCTGTACTACAGCGACGCCCAGTACCTGCTCATCATCCGGGTCATCCGGATGCTGCGGATCTTCCGTGTACTCAAGCTCAGCCCGTACCTCAAGCAGGCCCATTACCTGATGGAGGCGCTACGCGGCAGCAAGCAGAAGATCATCGTGTTCCTGGTGACGGTATCGACGCTGGTAACGGTGTTCGGCACGCTGATGTACGTGATCGAAGGGCCTGAGCATGGCTTTACCAGCATCCCCAAAGGCATCTACTGGGCCATCGTTACCCTGACCACCGTGGGCTTTGGCGACATCGTGCCCAAGACGCCGCTTGGGCAGGTGCTGTCGTCGCTGGTGATGATTACCGGTTACTCGATCATTGCCGTGCCGACCGGCATCTTCACCGCCGAGCTGGCCAATGCCATGCGAGGGGAGCAGCTGCAGCATGATTGCCCGACCTGCCACAAGAAGACCCACGAGCATGGGGCGGCGTTCTGTTCTCGCTGTGGGAATGGGTTGTTTCCCAAAGCGTGACAGCGCCTGCGCCGGCCTCTTCGCGGGTGAGCCCGCCCCTACAACAGGCCCGGACCGTGCGCGGTCCCCGTAGGAGCGGGTTTACCCGCGAAGAGGCCGGCACAGGCAGAAGCATAACCAAAGCATTTTTTGTTCTTTAACCCGTATAAACCCACCCGTTATAGTCGCTGGCAATCTGCACCAACACTCTTCAAGAACAAGGAAGCAATGTGAAAAAACTCTTCACCGCCTCGCTGCTCGCCGCAGGCCTGGCCCTGGGCAACCTCGCCCAGGCCGCCCCCACCCTGCTCAACGTTTCCTACGACGTGATGCGCGACTTCTACAAGGACTACAACCCGGCCTTCCAGAAGCACTGGGAAGCCGAGCACAATGAGAAGGTCAACGTGCAGATGTCCTTCGGCGGCTCGAGCAAGCAGGCACGTGCAGTGATCGATGGCCTGCCGGCCGATGTCATCACCATGAACATGGCCACCGACATCAACGCCCTGGCAGACAACGGCAAGCTGGTGCCCGACAACTGGGTAACCCGCCTGCCGAACAACAGCGCGCCGTTCACCTCGGCCACTGTGTTCATCGTGCGCAAGGGCAACCCGAAAGCCCTGAAAGACTGGCCCGACCTGCTCAAGGACGGTGTCCAGGTGATCGTGCCCAACCCGAAAACCTCGGGTAATGGCCGCTATACCTACCTGTCGGCCTGGGGCTACGTACTCAAGCAAGGCGGCGATGAAAGCAAAGCCCGCGACTTCGTCGGCAAGCTGTTCAAACAGGCACCCGTGCTGGACACCGGTGGCCGTGCCGCCACCACCACGTTCATGACCAACCAGATCGGTGACGTGCTGGTCACCTTCGAGAACGAAGCCGAGATGATCGCCCGCGAGTTCGGCCGCGACCAGTTCGAAGTGGTCTACCCAAGCGTATCGGCCGAAGCCGAGCCACCGGTGACGGTGGTCGACAAGGTAGTGGACAGGAAAGGCACCCAGGCCGTGGCCGAGGAATACCTGAAGTACCTGTGGTCACCCGCAGCCCAGGAGATCGCCGCCAACAACTACCTGCGCCCGCGTGATGCAACGGTACTGGCCAAGTACACCGACCGCTTCCCGAAAGTGGACTTCCTGTCGGTGGAGAAAACCTTCGGTGACTGGCGTACCGTGCAGAAGACCCACTTCAATGACGGTGGGGTGTTTGACCAGATCTATACCAACCAATAGCCGTAAGGGGGCATCTGGCCTAATGCCAGTCAGTTAAGACAGACTCATTGACCTTTAGCCTGTAGGCCGCAAAATCCGATGCTTGGAAACGAGCATCGGATTTTTTATGCGCCTGTCAAAAGCCCTCTCTCTGAAACACCACATTAGAGATTAAAGCGCGGCTATTGAGCAAAACGGTCAAAGGAAAGGTCGTGAGCGTACTGACCTCAATGGCCGATCCGCTACGTTTTCCTAGTGATGAGATCGTCGACCTTTATAGTCAGCGCTGGGAAATCGAACTGGGTTCCCGGGAGATCAAGTAAGGACTTCTGGGCGGCGAATACACGCTGAGAAGCAAGACGCCGGAGATGATTGCGCAAGAGCTGTGGGGCGTTTTGCTGGGTTACAACCTTCTGCGTTATCAGATCATGCAAATGGCTCGACAGTGCCCAGGCGTGTACCCGTGCGATATGAGCTTCACCACCTGCAGCTGGGCAATATTGGGCTTGCTGCATGGTACATAACTGAATCATCCCGGAAACTTGCCAGGCTTTCTTGCAGATTTCCAGGCCTCAGCGGCGCAGTACGTGTTATCTCATCGACGGCCTGACCGGTGGTTTCCACGAGCAGTGAAGCGACGACTAGCGAAGTACCCCACCCGAAAATAAAAATACCAGTCAGCTTAACTGACTGGCATTATGCATCTGCCCCTCTTTTTCTTCCCCCTTCCTTACCCCTTTCGCTATTCCGGCTA
>NZ_BCBP01000090.1:0-20829 GCF_001753955.1 Pseudomonas sp. NBRC 111139 | reverse complement strand
AACCTGGTATGCCTGAGGCTTGCGTAACCCTTGTAGGCGCGGGTTTACCCGCGAATACGGTAGCGGCGGGAACGGTGAGCGGAAGGTGAAGATTGGCCAGCAGGCCCGGCCCTTTCGCGGGTGAACCCGCTCCTACAGGTGCAGCGTTGCCCTCAGGTCAGGTGATCCCGCCAACAATCAGATCTGTTCCAGCAACCACCCCCTGAATGCCCGCAGCGACGGCAGTGCCTCATTCCTCGGCGGGTAGATCAGGTAATAACTACGCTGGCTGGCAAACGCCACACCCGGGCTGTACAGCTCGCCCTTGGCCAGTTCCTCCTCCACCAATATGCGCGGCACCAGCCCGATCCCGATCCCGGCACGTACCGCCTGGATCAGGTGCGAGGTCAGCTCGAAACTCGGCCCCAGCCGCATCGCCCGATGCGGCAAGCCATGGTGGGAAAACCACTCGCCCCACGCATGCGGGTTGTTGGCCACATTCAGCAGCACCTCTTCACTGATCCGCGCCGGGCTCCAGCCTTGGCTGCCGACGCCGGCCTCCGGCGGCAAGATCACCACCAACTCCTCGGCATGCAGGCGATGGCAGACAAGCCCCGGCAAGTCGTGGCTGGCCACGCCGATGGCGGCATCGATTTCGCTGGTGTCGAAGTTGATGGTTTCAATGCGTGAATGAATGTGCACCAGCATGCCTGGGTGAGCGCTGTAGAACGCATGCAGCCTCGGCAACAGCCATTTCGAACCGAAGGTTGGCAGGGTAGCCAGGCGCAAGGTGCCTACCCCCGACTGATAGGCCAGTGCCTGCAAGGTGGCGCTGCGGATGCGCCCCAGTGCCTCGCTGAGCTCGCGCTGGTACAGGCGGCCGACATCGGTCAACTGCACCTGGCGCCCCTCGCGGCGGAACAGGGTCAGGCCCAACTGCTGCTCCAAGGCTTGCACCTGGCGGCTGACCGCGCTTTGGGTCAGCGACAGTTCGGCGGCGGCACGGGTGTAGCTTTCATGCCGGGCGGCGGCCTCGAAAGCCAGCAGCAGTGACATGGATGGGGTCAGGTGGCGGTAATTCATTCATAAAAGTCATTGATAGCGGCAGGATTATCCGTTTGCCCCTGACGCGAAACTACAGGAACATTGGCCTATACGTCATCCCTGCATGCCTCAACCCATGCCGGGGCGACAGGGATCCCGTGATTTAGCCAATATCAAGAGGCCATCCTTCGATGATCGCCCAGCTGTCCACCGTTGCACCGAGCGCCAATTACCCCGAATTCCTCGAAGCCCTGCGCAACAGCGGCTTCCGTGGCCAGATCAGTGCCGACTACGCAACCCGCACGGTACTGGCCACCGACAACTCGATCTACCAGCGCTTGCCGCAGGCGGCGGTGTTCCCGCTGGATG
Organism: Pseudomonas sp. NBRC 111139; assembly: GCF_001753955.1. NCBI lineage: Bacteria > Pseudomonadati > Pseudomonadota > Gammaproteobacteria > Pseudomonadales > Pseudomonadaceae > Pseudomonas > Pseudomonas sp. NBRC 111139. The sequence continues at coordinate 19,437 of NZ_BCBP01000090.1, read as the reverse complement.
CCGACGATGTGGCGCGGGTCGCCACGCTAATGGGTGAACCGCGCTTCCAGCAGGTCAAGCTGACCCCCCGCGGTGGTGGCACCGGCACCAACGGCCAGTCGCTGACCGACGGTATCGTCGTCGACCTGTCGCGGCACATGAACAACATTCTCGAAATCAACGTGCAAGAGCGCTGGGTGCGGGTACAGGCCGGCACGGTCAAGGACCAGCTCAATGCTGCGCTCAAGCCGCACGGGCTGTTCTTCGCCCCTGAGCTGTCCACCTCCAACCGCGCCACGGTCGGCGGCATGATCAACACGGATGCCAGTGGCCAGGGCAGTTGCACCTACGGCAAAACCCGCGACCACGTGCTGGAGCTGCACAGCGTGCTGCTCGGTGGCGAACGCCTGCACAGCCTGCCGATCGACGATGCTGCGCTGGAGCAGGCCTGCGCCGCGCCGGGCCGGGTCGGCGAGGTGTACCGCATGGCCCGGGAAATTCAGGAAACCCAGGCCGAACTGATTGAAACCACCTTTCCCAAGCTCAACCGTTGCCTGACCGGCTACGACCTGGCGCACCTGCGCGACGAGCAGGGCCGCTTCAACCTCAACAGCGTGCTGTGCGGCGCCGAGGGCTCGCTGGGCTACGTGGTCGAAGCCAAGCTCAATGTGCTGCCGATTCCCAAATATGCGGTGCTGGTCAATGTACGCTACACCAGCTTCATGGATGCGCTGCGTGATGCCAACGCGCTGATGGCGCACAAGCCGCTGTCGATCGAGACGGTCGACTCCAAGGTGCTGATGCTGGCGATGAAAGACATCGTTTGGCACAGCGTTGCCGAGTATTTCCCGGCGGACCCCGAACGCCCCACGCTGGGCATCAACCTGGTGGAGTTCTGCGGCGACGAGCCGGCCGAGGTCAACGCCAAGGTGCAGGCGTTCATCCAGCACCTGCAAAGCGACACCAGCGTCGAGCGCCTGGGCCACACCTTGGCCGAAGGCGCCGAGGCAGTCACCCGCGTCTATACCATGCGCAAGCGTTCGGTGGGCCTGCTGGGCAACGTCGAAGGCGAAGTGCGCCCGCAGCCGTTCGTGGAGGACACCGCGGTACCGCCAGAGCAGTTGGCCGACTACATCGCCGACTTCCGCGCACTGCTCGATGGCTACGGCCTGGCCTACGGCATGTTTGGCCACGTCGATGCCGGCGTGCTGCACGTGCGCCCGGCACTGGACATGAAAGACCCGGCGCAGGCCGCGCTGGTCAAGCCGATTTCCGACGCCGTTGCCGCGCTGACCAAGCGTTATGGCGGCCTGCTGTGGGGTGAGCACGGCAAGGGCCTGCGCTCGGAATACGTGCCCGAGTACTTCGGTGAGCTGTACCCGGCGTTGCAGCGCCTGAAGGGCGCCTTTGACCCGCACAACCAGCTCAACCCGGGCAAGATCTGCACGCCATTGGGCAGCGCCGAGGGCCTGACCCCGGTCGATGGCGTGACCCTGCGCGGCGACCTTGACCGTACCATTGACGAGCGCGTATGGCAGGACTTCCCCAGCGCCGTGCACTGCAACGGCAATGGCGCCTGTTACAACTATGACCCCAACGACGCCATGTGCCCGTCGTGGAAGGCTACCCGCGAACGCCAGCATTCGCCCAAGGGCCGCGCCTCGCTGATGCGCGAGTGGCTGCGCCTGCAGGGCGAGGCGAACATCGATGTGCTGGCTGCGGCGCGCAACAAGGTGTCGTGGCTCAAGGGCCTGCCGGCGCGTCTGCGCAACAACCGCGCGCGCAACCAGGGCCAGGAAGACTTCTCCCATGAAGTGTACGACGCCATGGCTGGCTGCCTGGCGTGCAAGTCGTGCGCCGGGCAGTGCCCGATCAAGGTCAATGTGCCGGACTTCCGCTCGCGCTTCCTCGAGCTGTACCACGGTCGCTACCAGCGCCCGCTGCGTGACTACCTGATCGGCTCGCTCGAGTTCACCATCCCCTACCTGGCGCACGCACCGGGGCTGTACAACGCGGTGATGGGTTCGAAGTGGGTGAGCCAACTGCTGGCCGACAAGGTGGGCATGGTCGACAGCCCGCTGATCAGCCGCTTCAACTTCCAGGCTACCCTGACCCGTTGCCGCGTTGGCATGGCCACGGTGCCGGCCCTGCGCGAGCTGACCCCGGCCCAGCGCGAGCGCAGCATCGTGCTGGTGCAGGACGCCTTCACCCGCTACTTCGAAACACCGCTGCTGTCGGCCTTCATCGACCTTGCCCACCGCCTGGGTCACCGGGTATTCCTGGCGCCGTACAGCGCCAACGGCAAGCCGTTGCACGTACAGGGTTTCCTTGGCGCGTTTGCCAAGGCAGCGATCCGCAACGCCACGCAGCTCAAGGCCCTGGCCGATTGCGGTGTGCCGCTGGTGGGGCTGGACCCGGCGATGACGCTGGTGTATCGCCAGGAGTACCAGAAGGTGCCAGGCCTGGAGGGTTGCCCGCAGGTGCTGCTGCCGCAGGAATGGTTGATGGATGTGCTGCCCGAGCAGGCGCCTACCGCACCGGGCAGCTTCCGCCTGATGGCTCACTGCACCGAGAAGACCAACGTGCCGGCCAGCACCCGGCAGTGGGAGCAGGTGTTCGCCCGTCTGGGGCTGAAGCTGGTGACCGAGGCCACGGGTTGCTGCGGTATGTCCGGTACCTATGGGCACGAAGCTCGCAACCAGGAAGCCTCGCGGACCATATTCGAGCAGAGCTGGGCGACCAAGCTGGACAAGGACGGGGAGCCGCTGGCGACCGGTTATTCGTGCCGTAGCCAGGTCAAGCGCATGACCGAGCGGAAGATGCGTCACCCGCTTGAGGTGGTGTTGCAGTACGCTCAGCGCTAAGTTTGAGGCCTTTTGGGGCTGCTTTGCAGCCCTTCGCGGGTGAACCCGCTCCTACGGGGGGATCGTGCACGCCAGGCTGGCGCGTCAACCCTGCAGGGGCGGGGTGGGCCGCGAAGAGGCCGGCACCGGCTTTCAGGCTGCTGTTGTACGGTCCCTGTCCCGACGCCCCTGGCGGTACAAATAGAGGCTCAATACCAACCCACACGCTGCCGCAGCCGCCGCGAACAGAAACATTGAAGCGAAGCCGAACCCCGCCGCCACCGCACCGACCAATGGCCCGGTCACCCCCAGTGACAAGTCGATGAACAGCGAATACGCCCCCACCGCTGCCCCGCGGTTAGCTGCCGACACTTGGTTCACCGCCTCCACGCCCAATGCCGGAAACACCAGCGAGAAACCAAACCCACTCAGTGCAGCCCCCGCCAAGGCCAGTTCGGCGTTGGGTGCCAGCCACAGCATCAACAGCCCGAGCGTTTCCACCGACAGGCAGGCGATCGCCACCCTGAAGCCACCGATGCGATTGATCAGGTTGCCAAAGAGCAGCCGTGCGCTGATGAAACTGGCGCCGAACAGGCTCAGGGTCAGCGCCGCATTGGCCCAGCCACGGCTTGCGTAGTAAAGGGTGATGAAGGTGGCGATGGTGCCAAAGCCGATCGAGCCCAGGGCAAGCCCCGAGCCATGGGGGAATACCTTGCCCAGCACCCGCAGGAACGGCAGGCGTACACCGCTGACGATGGGGGCGGCTTGCTTGGGCCACGCCAGTAGCAAACCGAGTATGCACAGCAGGATGATGCTCACACCCATGCTCCACAGCCCGAGGCCTTTGACCATCAGCACGCCCAGTGGGGCGCCGATGGCCAGCGCACCATAGCTGGCGATGCCGTTCCAGGAGATGACCTTGGCCGTGTTTGCGGCACCCACCCGGCCAATGCCCCAGCCGATCGCACCCGAGCCTACCAGGCTTTCGGCGCTGCCCAGCACCAGGCGACCGACCAGCAGGCAAGCCAGGCTCAGCCAAGGTAGGTGAGTGAGGAAGGCGCAGGCCAGCATGAATACCCCGCTGAGCCCGCAGCCAGCCAGTCCGTACATGACCGCCTTCTTGCTGCCGTGGTTGTCGATGATGCGGCTGGCGCCAGGGCGGCTGAGCAGCGTCGCGAGGTACTGCACGCTGATCACCAGGCCGGCGACCACGGCACTGAAACCCAGGTCGTTGTGCACATAGCCGGGCAACACGGCCAAGGGGATGCCGATGTTCAGGTAGCCGATGAAGGTGAACAGGACGATGGAGACGACTTGCCCAGTGACGGCAAGGGATGTGGGACTGCGTGCTGGCATTGGGGATCCGTTGCTGCGGTAAGGATGGCAGTGTGTGCCGCCATCTTAACCACAGCAAGGGTGTTTGCGGGCGAAGCTGTCAGGTTGTAGTCAGTTGGTGTAATCGAGCATCCAGGTCACACTGAACTCGGCTTTCGGGTAATCCAGCCGCAAGCGCGGCAGGACGAAGCCGCCACAGGAGCGACAGGAGTCGAGCAGTGTGAAGACATCGATACGCTCGACCTCGGTGTGGCGGTGAAGCAGTCTGCGGTTCAGCGCGCTGGCGATGTGTCGTTCGGCATCGAGATGTCGCTTATGGACGCGCGTCCACAGGAAATCTGCGCGCCGCAGGATTGGCAGCTCGGTAAACCGCGGGTCTGGTGGGAAAAACTGGTTAACCTGGCGTGCATCGACGTAGTCCAATGCCGGTGTGAGGCGGGGCGTCGGGATGATATGCAATGCGCGCCGGCCAGGGCTGCCTGACAGGGCGAAGAACACCACGCGGCTATGGTCCTTCAGCGTGACGCTGGCAAAGGCCAGGTTGACTGGGTAGAGGTGCTGACGCAAGGCGGCCATCGCGTTGTCGTCCAGCGACTGTGCACCTGCTGTCGGTGTGTAAGGGTGAGTGGCGCCGCGCGCGGGTAGCAGATCGTCCAGTATGCCTAGCATGTGTTGGCGGTCTGCGGCGCTGGTGCCGTGGAATTGCCTCCAGATCGGGATTATCTCCCGGTTCAATGCTGCGATGCCGCGACTGGCGGGGCCCGCCAAAGCGTCCTGGGCCGCGCTCTGCGTGAGGATGTTGCGCGCGTATTCCGGGAGCAGGCGCGACTCCATGGCTTCGATGAACTGCAGGAATCGCGAGGGGTGGCGGAGTTGCCATGTTCGCCCTTGTTCTATCCAGTCGCGCAGCAATCTGACCACGTTATCGACATCGCGCTGCAGATTGGGGCGTTCGGCGACGATGCGGTAGGTTTCGCTGATTTCCAGGTACCGCTCGATGGCCTCGTGGTCGGTGATTCTCTCGAACCTGCGACGCAGCCCTCTGGGCGGATGTGGCAGCGAAGCTGGCAGTGCCGGGGCATCCAGCAGCCTTGTCTGCCACGCCCAGGGCTGATGAGGGGCGCCATAAAAAACTCCCAGATCGGCCTCGACGATCAACCACTGCTCACCGCGCCAGTCGATCAATGCGCCGCGCAGGGTGCGGCGGTCGGGGATGGTCCGTGCCAGCCCGCCCAGGCGCACGGGAGGGCAGTAGTCGGTAATCTGCCTGACTTGCTCGATCGGCATGTCCGCAGGCAAGCCAAAGCGTAGTTCAGGCGATGGGTCGACCACGATGCGCCTGTGGTACACGGGAGGCGAGATGACGCCAAGGCGTAACTGGGTTTCTTCGACGGGCAAGGCTTTCAATCGCCTGGGGTGATTAGGGGCGTGTACGACGACCTTGCCCTCGCGCACCATGACCTGCGCCCAGATGTCGAAGCGTGTGTGCTGGGGGCGATAACGAATCGGTACCGGCTCGATCCGCACGGTTTGGAAGGCGTGACTGACGTGTTGTCCGAATACGGGTGTGCCGGCGTCATTGGGCAAGGGCGAGAAGTTCAGGGCCATTTGCGCTTCGCCGCCGGTGTAAGGCGGCGGCACCTCGGTGGGTGGCTGGCCGAGTAGCGGCTCATGCGCAACCCGACGTAGCAGCCCCGAGGTGTTCGGTGTTTGAAGGCGATAGGCGGCGCCATGAATGATTGCATCGACCGTGGCATTGTCGCGGGGGATCAGTGTGGCTGTTTCGGGTAGCTCGCGTGGCACCGGACCATGGCTGTCGGGTATCTGGTCAAGTAGCACGGCATCGGGCGTCTGGCCCGGCAGTACCCTTCGCTGCGTCATGAGTTCCCGGGATTCGGGGGCGACCGTCGTCAGTTCGGGCGCGCTGCGCCAGCGCTTGGGCGGGGTAAGGCGCTCGCTGAAGTCGGGCGTGACGGGGATGCTGCTCCAGCGTCGGGCGGCGCGCGCGGCGTTCAGGCGTGCGGTGTTGGCGCTTTGGCCCAGCACGCCGGGAAGCTTGGCCAATGGTTTGAAGGCCCGTCCACCAAGCGTGACTGCCGCGCCTTTCAGCGCGGCGATGTCCAGGACACAAGCCAGTGCATCGCTGCCATCCTCTGGGTTCAGGCAACTCAAGCCCGGTATCAGGTTGGAAAACAACCGTTGCAAGTAGCGCCCAGTGCTCACGGACTGGCGCCTGGCCAGGAATTGTTCATGCGGGGTAGCGCCTTTGCCCAGTGCATGCAAAGCATCCCGATTGCCCAAGGCGATATCGCTGGCGTAATGCCTGGCCAGTGAGTCGAGGCGATCTTGCGTGGGGGCGATGAGCACTTGTCGCAAGGCGGGAAAGTCGGCAGCGATCCACGGCAGTTGTGATTGGTTGTATTCGCTGTAGAGCAGCGTCAATTGCTCGGCCAGGCGCGTCGGCGCTGTGTGGGCAATGAAGTGCGCTTGCCAGTGCAGCCGTTCGGGGAACAGCTCGTAAAGCCAATCGCCCTCTGTGCCCGGGGCATGTACGACGAAACCCTGGGTGGCCGTCTGCATGTGCCAGTCCGCTCTGGGGCTGGAGCCGTACTCAGGTCGGTTATCGTGGCCCACGTAGATCGGCCAGGTCACGGCATAGGCGGTCCAGGGACCATCACGCAGGCGGTCCTTGATATCTTCCGGCAGGTGGCTCAAGCAGCGGTGCAGGATAGCTTGATAGACGTTGGTGGCACGCTGTTCCCAAGCGCCGAAGGCCACTTCATACCAGGCGGTCACGTCCGGCAGGCGGGGATTGCTTCGGTAGCCTGCGCCATGGTCAAGGTACATCAGCAGGTGCACTTGGCCATCCGCGTTGCGCGACTCGGGCGCTATCCGGCTCTGGAGCAACTGACGACGCGCCTCCTCGAAGCGGTCCGGGAGATCGTTGAGGCTTTCAACGTCCCTGACCGCCAGGTAGCGATGCAACGCCAATTGCCATTGCTGGTGCGACCAGGGCGGGGGGAGTTCGAATGATCCGCGCAAGGGGGCCCACACCGCCAGCGTCTTGCGCAGTGCTTCTTCGGGAGCAGGGTCATCCTCGTGCAGGGCCTGGCGCATGACCTGTTCTGCGTTGTCGAAGGTCATCGGTTGCTGGCGGGCGCTGAGTATCAGGGCTCCCTGGCGGATGCTGGCCCAGCGCAGGTCGGGCTCGAAGCTGAAATCGGCCGGGTAGCCACTGAGCAGTAGTTCGGGCGCGAAGCGGCGCATCAGCAGTTCACCGGCCAGTTGCGCAATCGCCGGGGTGCAGGCGAGACGGATTTGCACACTGTTGATCAGGTCAAGGCGGATTTCCTCGACGGGGAGCGTGGCATTGTCCGGGCTGAACAGCTCGAAAGCCATGATCAGCCCCGGCTGGCGGTCATCGGGTGGGTACAACACGTCGATCAAGGTTTGTTCGGCCAAGGCCAAGTGATCGGAGCTGGCATCCCATTCTGCCGAGGCGGCCAGTTCGCCGGCCCATCGGGTGAACATGGACGAATGCAGCACGGCGTCGAGCGCTTGAGCGGCTGGCGCATTCAATGCCGGGCCTGGGAGAAACGCCTTTCCATTTTGATCAGGGGTTATGCCTGCCTCCCGTTCGCGGGCAGTGGGCGGGCGGTAACGCCTGCCTTGTGCATAGACTGTCGCACCGAGGGCGTTGAACAGGTGGACGGCAAGGTGAACACCGGCTGGAGGCTTCAGCAGGTGTCTGGCCAGTGTGGGGAGATCCAGGTAGTTGTCCAGCACTAGTGGACGGGAGGCCGATCGTGGGGGCTGGGGGGGAGTTGGCAAACTGGGGTACAGCAGCAAGGCGGCCGCTACGAAGCAGTCACGCTGGGTCAGGCACACCCGCCGAGCCCAGAGTGCCTGGGCAAGGCTGCAACTGGCATAGGGCCATGGATTGGGCAGGCCTTCGTTCAACCCGGCGATCAGTGAGGCATCGGTTGCCGTGATCACGATATGGGCGAGTTTTGCCTGCAAGGTCGCCACCAGGTTCGCCTCTACTTGGCTGCCGGCGGGGCGTCGCAGGGTGCGGTTGAAGTGCTCACGCGCCGGTTCGCGGGCGAAAGCTTCGGTCAGCTGCTGGTGCAGGTCATGATCGCTCAGGTCGACGGGGAACAGGTCTGTGAAGCCCAGTGCCTGGTTGAAATGTTCGCACAGCGATGTGGCCAGGTCCATTGGACCGGACAGGTCGCTGTGCAGGCGCACGCTTTCGGCGTCCAGGGTGTCTATCCGGGCGAGTAGGTCGGCGGCGTCAGTGATGGATGACATGGCTCTGCCTCTTTGCGGTTGGAGGCACGAGTCTGTGTAGGGTAGGGGCGGGGCAGGTGGTAGTGGGTTGTTACAGCGTTGATTTTAGACGGTGTGAAAACGTGATGACGGGGGTAGCCCGCAGGTCAGCCGTTTTCACACAGTCGGGGATGCGCAGTTATTCCTGGTCAGCGCTGGATTGATCGTCACCATCCTGCTCGGCGGCAGCTGCCGGTTCGGCGTGAACGGTCACGGATGGCTCTTCTGGGTTCAGGCTTGGGAAGGGAAGATTCGGGATTTCATGCATCTCGTCGTTCCTCGCAAGTGTGAGTGAAAAGTCTGCGCCAGGCGCGTTTGTGGCTTCAAAAAGCTGGGGCAGGATACACAAGTCTGGATGACAGTTTGGTTTTTTTCCCGGTCGTTTGTCGGTTTTGCGGGCGAACAGCGCACATATGCCCCATGAAAAAAGGGGCCTCTGGCCCCTTCGTTCTGGTGATTACTTCCGGCCTTCAGCCGTTTCCGCCACCTTGTCAGTGCGTGCGCACATGATGAAGTCGTTGCGGTGCAGGCCTTTGATCGAGTGGCTCCACCAGGTCACGGTGACCTTGCCCCATTCAGTCAGCAGCCCTGGGTGGTGGCCTTCGGCCTCGGCGATTTCGCCCACGGCATTGGTGAACGCCAGGGCGTGCTTGAAGTTCTTGAACAGGAACACGCGCTCCAGCTCCATGTGGCCGTCACGTACTTCGATGTTCCAGTCCGGGATTTCGCGGATCAGCTCAGCCAGCTCCTCGTCGGTGACTTTCGGTGCGTCGGCGCGGCAGGCTTCGCAATGGGCTTGGTTCAAGGCATTCATGAGGTGTTTTCCGGTTCGAGTTGTTATCGGCAAGGTCGCTCAGGCAGCGACCTTGGGTGGAAATTTCGGTGCGTGCAGACCCAGCTGCATGGCTTTATGGACCATGCCCATGATGTCCTCGTGGGCCAGGTCGAACAGGCGCTTCATGTTCGGCAGCACGAAATACACCGGTTGCAGAATGTCGATGCGGTAGGGCGTACGCATGGCCTCGATCGGGTCGAAGGCTTGGTGCTCAGGCTCGTCAGACAGACTGTAGACGGTCTCTTTCGGCGACGAGAGGATGCCGCCACCATAGATTTTGCGGCCTTGCGCGGTTTCCATCAGGCCAAACTCGATGGTCATCCAGTACAAGCGCGCCAGGTACACACGTTGTTCCTTGGTCGCGGCGAGGCCGAGCTTGCCGTAGGTGTGGGTGAACTCGGCGAACCAGGGATTGGTCAGCAGCGGGCAGTGGCCGAAGATCTCGTGGAAGATATCCGGCTCTTGCAGGTAGTCCAGCTCTTCCGGGGTGCGGATGAAAGTGGCGACCGGAAAGCGCTTGCTGGCCAGCAATTCGAAGAAGGTCTGGAAGGGGATCAGCGCCGGTACCCGGGCAACCTGCCAGCCGGTGGTGGCACCCAGCACCTTGTTGATCTCGCCCAATTGCGGAATGCGGTCATGCGGCAATTTCAGCTGGTCGATGCCGTCCAGGTATTCCTGGCACGCACGGCCTTCGATCACTTTCAGCTGGCGGGTGATCAGGGTGTTCCACACCGCATGCTCTTGCTGCGGGTAATCGATAAAACCATGCGCATCGGGCTCGCGTGCCACGTATTGCGTCTGTTTCATGAGGCTCTCCTGGTGAGGGCTTTTCTTGTTATGTGCAGGACATGCCTAAAGGAATATCCCTTCGCCAGCGGTTTTGCACGGGGGTGGGCCTCGGCCGCGAAGGGTGCTGACGTGGGTTTTCGTAACGATAATTTTACAAAACTCGGCGAGTGTCGGAAAATTCGAGGCATCTGGTTGATAGAAACCCGGTTTTTGTCAGCTTATCTTTACGACTTTTCCGCGCGGTGTTGAAAAACATCAGCGCTTCGAGAGCCCTCATGCGTATCAAAGTCCATTGCCAGAACCGCATTGGCATCCTGCGCGACATCCTCAACCTGCTGGTGGAGTACGGCATCAACGTGCTGCGCGGTGAGGTTGGCGGTGACCATGGCAACGCCATCTACCTGCACTGCCCGAACCTGATCAACCTGCAATTTCAGGCCCTGCGGCCGAAGTTCGAGGCGATTGCCGGGGTGTTCGGCGTAAAGCGTGTGGGCCTGATGCCCAGCGAACGCCGGCACATGGAGCTGAATGCGTTGCTGGGGGCGCTGGACTTCCCGGTGCTGTCGATCGACATGGGCGGCAGCATCGTTGCGGCCAACCGTGCCGCCGCGCAGTTGCTTGGCGTGCGGGTTGATGAGGTGCCGGGCATGCCGCTGGCGCGCTACGTAGAAGACTTCGATCTACCGGAGCTGGTGCGGGCCAACAAGTCGCGCATCAACGGCTTGCGCATCAAAGTCAAAGGCGATGTGTTCCTGGCCGATATCGCACCGCTGCAGTCCGAGCACGATGACAGCGAGGCGCTGGCCGGCGCGGTGCTTACCCTTCACCGCGCCGACCGAATCGGCGAGCGTATCTACAATGTGCGCAAGCAAGAGCTGCGTGGCTTCGACAGCATCTTCCAGAGCTCGCGGGTGATGGCTGCCGTGGTGCGTGAAGCGCGGCGCATGGCGCCGCTGGATGCACCGTTGCTGATCGAGGGCGAAACCGGTACCGGCAAGGAGTTGCTGGCGCGTGCCTGCCACCTGGCCAGCCCGCGTGGACAGTCGCCGCTGATGGCGCTCAACTGCGCCGGGTTGCCCGAGTCGATGGCCGAGACCGAGTTGTTCGGTTACGGCCCAGGGGCATTCGAAGGGGCACGGGCCGAAGGCAAGCTGGGGCTGCTGGAGTTGACTGCAGGCGGCACGCTGTTCCTTGACGGGGTAGGGGAGATGAGCCCGCGCCTGCAGGTAAAGCTGCTGCGCTTTCTGCAGGACGGCTGCTTCCGTCGGGTAGGTAGCGATGAAGAGGTCTACCTGGATGTGCGGGTGATTTGTGCAACCCAGGTGGATTTGTCCGAGTTGTGTGCCCGTGGCGAGTTTCGCCAGGACCTGTATCACCGGCTCAATGTACTGTCGCTGCACATTCCGCCTTTGCGCGAATGCATGGATGGTCTGGAGGGGTTGGTGCAGCATTTTCTCGATCAGGCCAGTCGACAGATTGGCTGCGCCATGCCGCGCCTGGCACCGGCGGCAATGGACAAACTTGGGCAGTACCACTGGCCAGGTAATGTAAGGCAGTTGGAAAACGTTTTGTTCCAGGCGGTTTCGTTATGTGACGGCGGCGTGGTTAAAAGCGAGCATATCCGCTTGCCGGATTATGGCGTGCGGCAACCGTTGGGTGAGTTTTCGCTGGAAGGGGATCTTTCGCAGATAGTAGGGCGCTTTGAAAAGGCGGTGCTGGAAAGTTTGATAGGTGAGTTTCCCAGTAGTCGGGCCTTGGGCAAAAGACTGGGTGTTTCGCACACGACAATTGCCAACAAGTTGAGGGATTACTCGCTTAACAAGTCGGCGGATTAGTTGTTGGGCAAAGAACCTGGGACTGCGTTGCAGTCCTTTCGCGACACAAGGCCGCTCCCACAGGTAATACGCTGTGCTCTGGCTGAGCGCATTACCTGTGGGAGCGGCCTTGTGTCGCGATAGGGGGCCGCAGGGCCCCCGATTCCAAGGTATCAGCCGTTAGAGCAGCCGTTCCCCATCACGCGGTATTCGAGAATGTGCTTCTGGCCCTGGGAGTCCTCGTAGGTCATGCGGGCGGGCACGACTTCGCACACATTGGGCACTTCGCTCATGGAAATGACGCGAGCAATGTCCAGGTGCTGCGAGTAACTGTACTGTTCAACCGGAATCTGCTCGGCATCTTTGGCTTCGCCGGCCATTGCCGCGCCGCAAAGACTGCCAAGTACCAATACCAGTAAAGCTTTCATTTTCTATTTACCTGTCTAAGGTCGTGAGGGGGCACGCGGCGCTTATGGCGCCGCGAGTACAGCGAGTGTTAACTATCGGGATTAGAGGGGGATTAACGTTTGCCTTCGTGGGGGCTGTTACCAGTTGTTAATCGCCTTGCCGTTGCTGGCGAGGTGAATTTTATGGCGGTGGCCAATGCTGAAACAGTGGGTGTTTTGATAAAGTGTTTTGACAGAATCTGTAACAATCCTGTGGCAAACCCCTCGTTTTTTCGTCGGCAAGGCTGTAATGCCCGCGCCAGAGCGTTTTGCCGGAACGGGTGTACCAAATTACTACCAACGTCGAATGGCTTTTGTCGCTCTGGTACAGTTACAAACGGTTCCATACAAAAACAACTATTACACCGAGGTAACACAGATGAGTGCGGCTCCACTGTATCCCGTTCGTCCCGAGGTTGCGGCCACTACCCTGACCGACGAGGCCACCTACAAGGCCATGTACCAGCAATCGGTGATCAACCCGGACGGCTTCTGGCGCGAGCAGGCCCAGCGTATCGACTGGATCAAGCCGTTCACCAAGGTCAAGCAGACCTCCTTCGACGACCACCATGTCGATATCAAATGGTTCGCCGACGGCACTCTGAACGTTTCCTCCAACTGCCTGGACCGCCACCTTGAAGAGCGCGGTGACCAGTTGGCCATCATCTGGGAAGGTGACGACCCTTCCGAGCACCGCAACATCACTTACCGCGAGTTGCACGAGCAGGTCTGCAAGTTCGCCAACGCCCTGCGTGGCCAGGATGTGCACCGCGGTGACGTGGTCACCATCTATATGCCGATGATCCCCGAAGCGGTGGTCGCCATGCTGGCCTGTGCACGCATTGGTGCGATTCACTCGGTGGTGTTCGGCGGCTTCTCGCCCGAGGCGCTGGCTGGCCGTATCATCGACTGCAAGTCCAAGGTGGTGATCACGGCCGACGAAGGCGTGCGTGGTGGCCGCCGCACACCGCTCAAGGCCAACGTCGACCTGGCGCTGACCAACCCTGAAACCAGCAGCGTGCAGAAAATCATCGTGTGCAAGCGCACCGGTGGCGACATTGCCTGGCACCAGCACCGCGACATCTGGTACGAAGACCTGATGAAAGTCGCCTCCAGCCACTGCGCACCCAAGGAAATGGGCGCTGAAGAGGCGCTGTTCATCCTTTATACCTCCGGCTCCACCGGCAAGCCGAAGGGCGTGCTGCACACCACGGGCGGTTACCTGGTTTACGCCGCGCTGACCCATGAACGCGTATTCGATTACCGCCCGGGCGAGGTGTACTGGTGCACCGCCGACGTCGGTTGGGTCACAGGCCACAGCTATATCGTCTACGGCCCGCTGGCCAACGGCGCTACCACCTTGCTGTTCGAGGGCGTGCCGAACTACCCGGACATTACCCGCGTATCGAAGATCGTCGACAAGCACAAGGTCAACATCCTCTACACAGCGCCAACTGCCATTCGCGCCATGATGGCTGAAGGGCAGGCAGCTGTTGAGGGCGCCGACGGTTCCAGCCTGCGTCTGCTGGGGTCGGTGGGTGAGCCGATCAACCCTGAGGCCTGGAACTGGTACTACAAGACCGTCGGCAAGGAGCGTTGCCCGATCGTCGACACCTGGTGGCAGACCGAGACCGGCGGCATCCTGATCAGCCCGCTGCCTGGCGCCACCGGCCTCAAGCCGGGTTCGGCAACCCGTCCGTTCTTCGGTGTGGTGCCTGCCCTGGTCGATAACCTGGGCAACCTGATCGACGGTGCTGCCGAAGGCAACCTGGTAATCCTCGATTCCTGGCCGGGTCAGTCGCGTTCGCTGTACGGCGACCATGACCGCTTCGTCGACACCTACTTCAAGACCTTCCGTGGCATGTACTTCACCGGCGACGGTGCGCGCCGCGACGAGGACGGCTACTACTGGATCACCGGCCGTGTGGATGACGTGCTCAACGTGTCCGGCCACCGCATGGGTACTGCCGAGATCGAAAGCGCCATGGTTGCGCATTCGAAGGTTGCCGAGGCCGCAGTGGTTGGCGTGCCGCATGACATCAAAGGGCAGGGTATTTATGTGTATGTCACCCTCAATGCCGGCATCGAGGCCAGCGAGCAATTGCGCCTGGAGCTGAAGAACTGGGTACGCAAGGAGATTGGCCCGATTGCCTCGCCGGATGTGATCCAGTGGGCGCCTGGGCTGCCGAAGACCCGCTCGGGCAAGATCATGCGCCGCATCCTGCGCAAGATTGCCACCGGTGAATACGACGCCCTGGGCGATATCTCGACCTTGGCCGACCCAGGTGTGGTGCAGCACCTGATCGATACCCACAAGGCGATGAACCTGGCTTCGGCCTAATTCCCTCCCCGGCAATACCCCCTGTAGGAGCGGGCTTGCCCGCGAATGCGTCAGTTCAGGCTAAGCTGTCTCCTGACCTCATGCATTCGCGGGCAAGCCCGCTCTTGCATTGTTACCCGACAATCATCGGTTACTGTTCTGTCACCGGCCCCGCACAGGTTCGGGGCGCCAGGAAACAATTCAGGCCCGTTTCGGTGCATCGGGGTCAGCATTTTGTGCATCAAGGCACGCTGCACTTGCCGTCGTACAAGGGTTTGCCAATAATAGGCCCAGGAATTGCTAGGTCTATAGGTTCTATTTCTTGCGCCATTGCATATTCTGCACTGGCTGTCAACATCGCCCGCGGCGGTTTCAAGCGCTTCTATAAGTAGTTGTCGCTTTGAAGAAATATCGACTACCGGGCTGTCGTTAAAATGCCACTCACTCGCTCGTGGTATGCGGCCTTGGTCGAACCCTGCGCGGCTCGCGTTGTACTCATTCGCATATCGGGCAGCCGTTACCTGCCTTGTATTGCCCCGTACCGATGGAGTTACCTGATGAAGAAGCTCGCACTGCTTGGCGCCCTGGCGCTGTCTGTGTTTTCCCTGGTGTCGCAGGCTGCTGAAAAACCGCTGAAAATCGGCATCGAAGCGGCCTACCCACCCTTCGCCTTCAAGCAACCTGACGGCAGCATTGCCGGCTTTGACTACGATATCGGCAACGCGCTGTGCGAAGAGATGAAAACCAAGTGTACCTGGGTCGAGCAGGAGTTCGACGGCCTGATCCCGGCGCTGAAAGTGCGCAAGATCGACGCCATCCTGTCGTCCATGTCGATCACCGATGACCGCAAGAAGTCGGTCGACTTCACCAAACGCTACTACCTGACTCCGGCGCGCCTGGTCATGAAGGACGGCACCACCGTCAGCGACAGCCTGGACGAACTGAAAGGCAAGAAGATCGGCGTGCAGCGCGGCTCCATTCACGACCGCTTCGCCAAGGAAGTGCTGGGCGCCAAAGGTGCCACCGTGGTGCCTTACGGCACCCAGAACGAAATCTACCTGGACGTCGCAGCTGGCCGCCTCGACGGCACCGTGGCTGATGCCACCCTGCTGGAAGACGGCTTCCTCAAGACTGACGCCGGCAAGGGCTTCGCGTTCGTAGGCCCGGCCTTCACCGACGCCAAGTACTTTGGTGACGGTATCGGTATCGCCGTACGCAAGGGTGACAAGGCCAATGTCGACCGCATCAACGCGGCGATCGATGCCATCCGTGCCAACGGCAAGTACAAAGAAATCGAAAGTAAGTACTTCAATTTCGACATCTACGGTCCAGACTCGAAGTAAGACGTCGGGTTTCACCTGTGCAATGGTGCAAACAGCAGAGGCTCTGAGGTTTGCACCATTTTTCATTCTCTAGGTCGAGGACCTCATCATGTTGAAAGGCTACGGGGCAGTCATCCTCGACGGGGCGTGGCTGACGCTACAGCTCGCCCTGTCGTCGATGGCCCTGGCCATCGTGCTCGGCCTGATCGGTGTGGCGCTGCGTTTGTCGCCAGTGCGCTGGCTGGCCTGGCTGGGCGATCTGTATTCCACGGTGATCCGTGGTATTCCGGACCTGGTCCTGATCCTGCTGATCTTCTACGGCGGGCAAGACATCATCAACCGGGTGGCGCCGCTGCTCGGCTATGAAGACTATATCGATCTGAATCCGCTGATTGCGGGTATCGGTACCCTGGGCTTCATCTTTGGCGCCTACCTCTCGGAAACCTTCCGCGGTGCCTTCCTGGGCATTCCCAAAGGCCAGGCCGAGGCGGGCGTGGCGTATGGCATGAGCCCTCGCCAAGTGTTCTTCCGCATCCAGGTGCCGCAAATGATTCGCCTGGCCATTCCGGGCTTCACCAACAACTGGCTGGTGCTGACCAAGGCCACTGCGCTGATTTCGGTCGTCGGCCTGCAGGACATGATGTTCAAGGCCAAGCAGGCGGCTGACGCCACCCGCGAACCCTTCACCTTCTTCCTGGCAGTGGCGGCGCTGTACCTGGTGCTGACCAGTGTTTCGCTGCTGGCCCTGAAGTATCTGGAGCGCCGCTACTCGGTGGGCGTCAAGGTGGCTGAACTATGATCTTCGACTACAACGTCGTCTGGGAAGCGCTGCCGATGTACTTCGGCGGTTTGCTGACCACCCTGAAACTGCTGGCGATTTCGCTTTTCTTCGGCCTGTTGGCAGCCATTCCGCTGGGCCTGATGCGGGTATCCAGGCAGCCGGTGGTCAACCTTGCTGCATGGCTGTACACCTACGTCATCCGTGGCACGCCGATGCTGGTGCAGCTGTTCCTGATCTACTACGGCCTGGCCCAGTTCGAGGCGGTGCGCGAGAGTATCTTCTGGCCGCTGCTGTCCAGCGCCACCTTCTGCGCCTGCCTGGCGTTCGGCATCAATACCAGTGCCTACACGGCCGAAATCATTGCCGGCAGCCTCAAGGCGACGCCGCATGGCGAGATCGAAGCTGCCAAGGCCATGGGGATGTCGCGCATGAAAATGTACCGCCGCATCCTGCTGCCTTCGGCACTGCGTCGGGCACTGCCGCAGTACAGCAATGAAGTGATCATGATGCTGCAGACCACCAGCCTGGCGTCGATCGTCACCCTGATCGACATCACCGGTGCTGCGCGCACGGTCAATGCCCAGTACTACCTGCCTTTCGAGGCCTATATCACGGCGGGCGTGTTCTACCTGTGCCTGACCTTCATCCTGGTGCGCCTGTTCAAGATGGCCGAACGCCGCTGGCTCGGCTACCTGGCGCCGCGCAAGCACTGACCGCTTTGTGAGAATCGACAGCATGTACAAACTCGAAGTCCAAGACCTGCACAAGCGCTACGGCAGCCACGAAGTGCTCAAGGGCGTGTCACTGGCGGCCAAGGCCGGCGACGTCATCAGCATCATCGGCTCCAGCGGTTCGGGCAAGTCGACCTTCCTGCGCTGCATCAACCTGCTGGAGCAGCCGCACGCCGGCAAGATCCTGCTCAACAACGAAGAGCTGAAGCTGGTGGCCGGCAAGGATGGTGCGTTGAAGGCCGCCGACCCGCGTCAATTGCAGCGTATGCGCTCACGCCTGTCGATGGTGTTCCAGCACTTCAACCTGTGGTCGCACATGACTGCGCTTGAGAACATCATCGAAGCGCCAGTGCACGTGCTGGGCGTGAACAAGAAGGAAGCCCTGGAAAAGGCCGAGCACTACCTGGCCAAGGTGGGGGTTGCCCATCGCAAGGATGCCTTCCCCGGGCATATGTCGGGGGGTGAGCAACAACGTGTGGCAATTGCCCGGGCATTGGCCATGGAGCCGGAGGTCATGCTGTTCGACGAGCCGACCTCGGCGCTCGACCCTGAGCTGGTGGGTGATGTGCTGAAGGTGATGCAGGCGCTGGCCCAGGAAGGTCGGACCATGGTGGTGGTGACCCACGAAATGGGCTTTGCCCGCGAGGTGTCCAACCAGCTGGTGTTTCTGCACAAAGGCCTGGTGGAAGAAACCGGCTGCCCGCGTGAAGTGCTGGCCAATCCGCAGTCGGAGCGCCTGCAGCAGTTCCTCTCCGGCAGCCTGAAGTAAAAGCTGCATTTTTGCACCAGAATAGGGCATGCTGCGCGGCGAGCGCAGCCTGACCCGGCGCACAGACTCGAACGACCTCAGGTTTCGGACCGTACCCTATGACCACCCAGCGAATCGGTTTTCTCATCTGGCCCAGCACCAGGCCTTTGACCCTGGCGTTGGCCGAGGAAGTGTTGCTGGTGGCGCAGCGTGTGCATCCGGATGTGGTCTACGAGTTGGTCTTCCTGCAGGCCGAGCCTGCGCAGGAAGGCGCCTGGCGGCTGCCGGGCGAGCCATGGACCGGCCGCCTGGAGGGCTGCCACAAGCTCTTTCTGCTGGCCGACGAGCCGCCTGCGGCGATGGGGGCTGCCTTTTCAGCGGCGCTCAAGCAACTGGCGCGCAGTGGTTGCCTGATCGGTGGCTTGTCGGCCGGTGTGTATCCGCTGGCCATGCTGGGCCTGCTCGATGGGTACCGGGCAGCCGTGCACTGGCGCTGGCAGGATGACTTTGCCGAACGCTTCCCCAAGGTGATTGCCACCAGCCACCTGTTCGACTGGGATCGCGACCGACTGACCGCCTGCGGCGGTATGGCCGTGACCGACCTGCTGCTGGCGGTGCTGGCGCGCGATCACGGGGCGGAGCTGGCCGGGGCGGTATCGGAAGAGCTGGTGGTAGAACGCATCCGCGAGGGTGGCGAGCGCCAGCGTATTCCGCTGCAGAACCGCCTGGGCTCGAGTCACCCCAAGCTGACTCAGGCCGTGTTGCTGATGGAAGCCAACATCGAAGAGCCGCTGACCACCGACGAAATCGCCCAGCATGTGTGCGTGTCACGTCGGCAGTTGGAGCGTATCTTCAAGCAGTACCTGAACCGTGTGCCCAGCCAGTACTACCTGGAGTTGCGGTTGAACAAGGCGCGGCAGATGCTGATGCAGACCAGCAAGTCGATCATCCAGATCGGGCTGTCCTGTGGCTTCTCCTCGGGGCCGCATTTTTCCAGTGCCTACCGTAACTTCTTTGGTGCAACGCCGCGGGAAGACCGGAACCAGCGTCGCAGCAGCAGCCCGTTTGAATTGAGCTCGGCGCCGGCTGAAAAGGGCTGAGATTTCGGTTGGGTTCGGGGTGTATGCCTTGGGGTTGGTGTTGGGTTGCAAATCGAGCGCCGCCC
>NZ_BCBP01000089.1:0-21388 GCF_001753955.1 Pseudomonas sp. NBRC 111139 | reverse complement strand
AAGAGGCCGGCACAGGCTGATAGGTCTCCAGGCACAAAAAAACGCCCCGAGGGGCGTTTTTTCGTTAGCGGGCGGTTCAGGCGTAATGCTTGGCCGCCGGGCTGCTTTCTGCCAGGTCCAGAGCCGCGTCGTTATCGGCACTGATCTTGTGGTACAGCGCAGCATCGGTTGCCAGGGTCTTCTCGCGAGCCGGGAAGATTTCCTTGAGCTTGGCAGCCCAGGCACCCTTGGCCTGCTCGGGGAAGCAGCGCTCGATCAGTTCCAGCATGATCGACACGGTCACCGAGGCACCCGGCGATGCGCCGAGCAGAGCTGCCAGGCTGCCGTCCTGGGCCGAGACCAGCTCGGTACCGAACTGCAGCACGCCGCCTTTTTTCGGGTCTTTCTTGATGATCTGCACGCGCTGACCCGCCACTTCCAGGCGCCAGTCTTCGGCCTTGGCCTGCGGATAGAAACGACGCAGGGCTTCCAGACGCTGCTCCATCGACTGCATCACTTCGCTGACCAGGTACTTGGTCAGGTCCATGTTGTCGCGGGCCACGGCCAGCATCGGGCCAATGTTGCCCATGCGCACCGACAGCGGCAGGTCCATCAGCGAGCCGTGCTTGAGGAACTTGGTGGTGAAACCGGCATACGGGCCGAACAGCAGCGAGGTCTTGCCGTCCACGACGCGGGTGTCCAGGTGCGGTACCGACATCGGCGGGGCGCCGACAGCGGCCTGGCTGTAGACCTTGGCCTGGTGCTGCTTGACGATTTCCGGGTTGTCGCAACGCAGCCACTGGCCGCTGACAGGGAAGCCGCCGAAACCTTTGCTTTCCGGGATGCCGGACAACTGCAGCAGCGGCAGGGCCGCGCCGCCGGCGCCGAGGAAGACGAAGCGGGCGTCGACTTCACGGCTGCCGCCGCTGTTGACGTCCTTGATGCTCACGGTCCAGCCGCTGCCGTTACGGCGCAGGCCGACAACCTTCTTGCTGTACTTGACCTGCGCGTCCGGCGAGTCGCCCAGCAGCTTGAGCAGCTTGTTGGTCAGTGCGCCGAAGTTGACGTCGGTGCCTTTGGCCACGCGGGTAGCGGCGATGTGCTGGTCGGCCGGGCGGCCAGGCATCATCAGCGGCATCCAGTCGTTCATCACGGCCTTGTCTTCGGTGTATTCCATCTCGGCGAAGGCGTGGTGCTGCTTGAGCAGCTCGAAGCGCTTCTTGAGGAAGGAAACACCCTTGTCACCCTCGACATAGCTCAGGTGCGGGACAGGGTTGATGAAGGCACGCGCCGAGCCGAAGTTGCCCTTCTTGCTCAGGTAGGCCCAGAACTGGCGCGAAACCTCGAACTGGGTGTTGATGTGCACGGCCTTCTTGATGTCGATGCTGCCATCGGCGGCCTGCGGCGTGTAGTTCAGCTCGCACAGGCCGGCGTGGCCGGTGCCTGCGTTGTTCCAGGGGTTGGAGCTTTCCGCGGCCCCGGAGTCCATCGCCTCGACGACCTCAAGCTTCAGGGTCGGGTCAAGCTCCTTGAGCAGTACGGCCAGGGTGGCACTCATGATGCCCGCGCCTACCAGTACCACATCAACCGATTCGTTCTGCGCCATTTAACGCGTCTCCACAATCTACAGCTACCTAATTGACAGCATAGGACCTGGGTTTGCCAGGGTCGCCATGTCCGACTTTTCGCAGTTCTTGCAACTTCCGCGGACACCGCCAATCAGTCTTCGGGTTCGTGTATTGAACGCCGTTTGCCACAGGTGCGGCAATTCGACTTATGGTCAAGGTGTCGTGCGTGCGTTATGGAACGGTTCAGACACTCATACGGGATGAGCGCATCTGCCGCCTGTTCAGGGCTGTTCGGGACACATCTGCCGCTTTTGCACATGCCAGACTGTTCATTTGCTCGCCACACTCTTGTGAAGTTGTGAAAACCGTTTTTTCACGCTCTTTTGGAGACGTGAACCTCAAAAGGGGACTGCGCGATGGCAACCCGCAGGTTCATGCAGTGTGAAGGGCCAGAAAAAGCAGGCACGACAGCCGATGCAAGACCTGAGTGGAAGGCTCTCTGTGGGCGAGGCGGTGAAGTTGCCGGGGTCAATCGGCGAATGCGGGGCCCGATCAGGAGACGTCCTTATAATCGGGGGGAGATTATAGCGATGTCGCGGGCAGAAATGTCGCCATTCGTGGTTTTTATTGCAGCGTTTGTCAGGCAGCGAGGAGGCGTTGGTGCCAACGGCGCTTTGCACGGGCGCAAACCCGGGCTTCGGCGGGCAGTTCGCGCCCCAGCCAGGCCAGCTGAATTTCGCTGATCTGCACCCAGTCGATGCCCCGTGGTGCCTGGCTGCATTGCTTGAAGGCCAGGCATTTGCCATCAGCGTCAAGGCGGGCATAAGCGTTGTGACGCGGCCGTTTGAAGAGCTGAGTCCAGAGCGAGGTCATGGCGGCGAGTCCTTTGCGTTAGGGCTTGGCGCAAGAATAAGGGTGTGGCGATGAAACGATTGTGACAAGCGGATCGGGCCGATGACTGGTCTGTGCCTGGCTAGGTATACTGTGGGCCTTTGCCGCATTTTCTGGAGAAACGCGCATGTTGCAACGTCTGTTGTTCGGTTTGATCGCCGTGGCCAGCCTTAGCCTGGTCGGTTGTGCCCACAGCCCGCAACAACTCAACCCGCAACCCACGCTCAAGGCCCAGCTGGCCCCGGTCGGCCATGGCCAGCCGGTGGTGGTCCGGGTAGTTGATGGCCGGCCTTCGCCGTCCCTGGGTACCCGCGGTGGCATGTACCCCGAGACCAGCACCATCAGCGTCAGCGGTAACGACGTGGTGCCCAAGCTGCAGGCTCAGGCTGAAGCTGCTGTGCGCCTGCTCGGCTTCACCCCGACCCCGAACGCCTACAATGCGCCGCAGCTGACCGTCACCCTGGCCGAGCTGAAGTACCAGTCGCCGAAAGACAACCTTTACGTGACCGAGGCCACCATCGGCGCCACCTTCCGCGCTGATGTGACCAATGGCGGCCGCCGTTACAGCGGCCGTTATGGCGCTTCGCTGGACCAGCGTTTCGGCATGGCGCCAAATCAGGACACCAACACCCAGCTGGTGGGCGATGTGCTGAGCGATGCCCTGACCCGCCTGTTCAAGGACCCGAGCATCGGGCAGGTGCTGGGTCAGTAAGCTTCAGGTTGTGTCAGAAAACCCGCTGCCTGAGTGACAGGCAGCGGGTTTTTTGTTGTCTGGACGGCACAGATTTACGCCGCTTCTATGTGGAAATCCAGCAAGCTGAACCCTGTGCCTGCATCCACTTCGGGCAAGTCCTCATGCACATGTCCGCCAAGCGCACAGTAGACCAGCCACTGGCGGTCCTGCACATTGATGGCAAAACCATCGATCAGCGCCTGTTGTTCATCGCTCTGGGCAACGAGGTAGAGGCGGTCCTGGTTTTCGGCGTGCAACATCAAAAAGCTCCGGGTCATCAAAAGGTCGACAGGGTCGCCTGTATTGATGACGAGCGGATGACAGATGAAATTTAACGACAGTTTGTCGCCAAGGCCGGGCGCCACGGTGCGACTTGGGTAGAATGCTGGCCTTTGCCACTGCTCACACCGAGGTTGCGTGATGTCCTTGCAAGTGCTCTGGGGGTTCCTGGCCGCCCATCCCACCAAGCTGATCAACCTGCTGGCGCTGCTGCTGACCTGCCCGGGCGGTTTGCTGCTGCACAGTGCGCGGCGGCGCGAGGCCGAAACCCGCGCGTACATGGCAGTAGACGAGGGGGTAGTGGACGCCTTCGAGCTTCGTGTGCCGAAATACTTCTACATCCTGGGCTTTTCGTGCCTGGCGATGGCGCTGCTGCTGTCCTGGTTCAGCACCTGGATCTAAGAACCATCGGGGCCGCGTTGCGGCCCAATCGCGACACAAGGCCGCTCCCACAAGGGTGGACGCAATTCCCTGTGGGAGCGGCCTTGTGTCGCGATTGGGCTGCAACGCAGCCCCCGGGATCAATCAGGCGACCGGCGTCTGCTGCCGGACCTGGTACTGGTTGCGCACCGGCGTCGCATACTGCAACACCAGGTACGGCCGCTGCTCTTGCGGGCAGGCATCCAGACGCCGTTGCCATTCTTCCTTGGCCTTGGCCAGCTCATCCGCCGGGAACACTTTCTCGGCGCTTGGCACCTGCAGGGCTTCGTCCTTGCCTTCCCACATCGCATACGCCAGGTAATGCACCGGGAACAGTCGGTAGCCCCCCAGAATCTGCCGGTCGATCTCTGCCGCCAGCTGTTTTGTGTCTTCGTGGTACTCGGTGACCGGCGGCGCGAAGTTGATGTGGACTCGGCCCTTGTAGCCGGTAATGCCTTTGGCAATGCTGTTGTCATCTTCGCCCGGCGCCTTCTTGTAGGTGCCGGTTGTGGCGCGGATGTACAGCTCGCGGGCCTTGGCCTGGTCGCACGGGTCGTATTCGTAGCTGATCGACACCGGGGTCAGGTTCAGGCTCTGGATCACTGCACCGAACGGTTCGTCCTTGCGGCTCATGTGGAACATCTTGAGGATCGCCGAGTCGGTACGGTCGTCACCGTCCTTGGCCCGACCTTCGGCCTGGGCAATCCAGATCGAGGTGGCATCGTTGCGGATCGAGTGGTTGATGTAGGCCGATAGCAGTTGGTAGGCAGCCAGTTTTTCGCGCCGCCCGCTGATCGAACGGTGCACGATGAAGCTCTTGTTCAGGCGCATCATGTCGCTGACAAAGGGCTTTTGCAGCAGGTTGTCGCCAATGGCGATGCGCGGCGTGGGCAGGCCGGCGTGGTACACGGCATAGTTGACGAAGGCCGGGTCCATGACGATATCGCGGTGGTTGGCCAGGAACAGGTAGGCGGTGCCTGCCTTGAGCTGTTCCACACCCGAATAGGTGACGCCGTCGGTGGCGCGATCGATGGTCTGGTCGACGTAGTACTCGACTTTGTCCTGCAGGGTCGAGACACAGGTAACGCCGGCGAATTCCTTGCGCAGGCGGCGTGCGATCAAGGGCTTGAGCAACCAGCCGAGAGCACCGGCCGCACGCGGAAAGCGGAAGTGAGTGAGGATATCGAGGAATGCCGGGTCGCTGAGCAGGCGTGCCAGAACGGCAGGGACCTCAGCGTCGTCGTACGGTCGGATGGCATCGAATTCGCCCATCATGCTCTCTTGTTGGAAACGGCTAGGGTAATAAGGTAGGGACGGGCTCCGAAAAACGGCTCGGACGCACACAGACCCTGTAAACAGACCGGCAATTATACGCATAAGTCACTGCGGAGGCCGCGATGCTGGAAACCGACTTCTATGATTGCCCTTATTGTGGCGAACGTGTGGAAACTACCGTCGATCTGTCTGCGGGCGACCAGGTTTATACCGAGGATTGTCAGGTGTGCTGCCAGCCTGTGGTGTGCATTCTGCAGGTGCATGGTGACGAATGGATGCTTGAAGTCCGCCGCGAGGACGACGCCTGATGCAGCGCATCTACGAACCGGAAAGCCTGCTCGAGGCGCAAATGCTGGCAGGTATGCTTGCCAGCGAGGGGATCGATGTACACGTGGTCGGCCGTGACCTGCTCGGTGCCGCCGGCGAGCTGCCCTTGCAGGGCCTGCTGGGGCTTATCGTGGCTGATGAGCAGGCCGAATGCGCACGGCAGCTGATCGATGCGTACAATGATGCCCAGCCACTGGTTGGCGACGAACCGGAGCATGTCCCCGGTACCTTGATCTGCTAGGTTCTGAATTCGCCCATGTGTGGACGTTATGCCCTGTTTCGCTGGCCCCAGGCCCTTGCCAGTCTGCCGGGTTTTCCCGTCGGCCAGCCGGCCCAATGGAATATATCGCCAGGGGCGTCGGTGCTGATCCAGCGCCAGCTTGATGGCCAGCAGCAACTGGCAAAGGCGCGCTGGGGGTTGACCCCGGCCTGGCTCACCGACCTGTCCCGTACCCCCGCCCATGCCCGGGCCGAAACGCTGGCCGAGCAACCGATGTTTCGCGATGCATTTCGCCAGCGTCGCTGCCTGATGCCGGCCAACGGCTTTTACGAATGGCGTGGCAACGTGCGCAAACGCCCGTTCTGGTTGACCCCGGGGGAGGGCGCGTCGCTGTATTTTGCGGCGGTGTGGGAGGCCTACCCGGTGCAGGACCAGGTATGGCTGAGTTGCGCGGTGGTGACCCAGGCGGCCATGAACCAGCGTCGGCCGCTGATACTGGACGAGGCTGGGCAGGCGGCCTGGCTCGACCCGGACACGCCGGTTACCCGCTTGCACGAGCTGCTGGCCAGCCCACCTGCGACGTTGCGTGAGCGGGCCCTGGCCAACTTCGTCAATGACCCGAAGCTGGATGCGCCGGAGTGTCTTACCCCGGCTTGATGGGGGGCTGTGCCGGCCCTTTCGCGGGCAAGCCCGCTCCTACAATGATCGCGTTACCCCTGCGGTAGGAGCGGGCAAGCCCGCTTCTACAATGATCGTGTTACCCCTGCGGTAGGAGCGGGCAAGCCCGCTCCTACCCACGGTCGTGTTACCCCTATAGGAGCGGGCTTGCCCGCGAAGAGGCCGGTACAGGCGACGAAAATCTTCCCTGCGGCTATGGCAGCCACTGGCGACTCGGCCTAGGATACGCCGCATGTGGATAGGGAGTGTTTTCATGCGTAAGTCTTTTGTCGTCAGCCTACTGAGTGCTGGCATCCTGCTGGCCGGCTGCCAGGCGGTGAATACCACCAGCGGCGGTGCTGTTGGCGTCGAGCGCCAGCAGTACATGTTCAGCATGCTCTCGACCGATGAGGTCAACCAGATGTACGCCCAGTCGTATCAGCAGACCTTGGGTGAAGCATCGAGCAAGGGTGTGCTCGACAAGTCCAGCGCCGATGCCAAGCGTGTGCAGGCCATTGCCAACCGCCTGATCGCCCAGGCGCCCAAATTCCGCCCGGATGCCGAGCAGTGGGACTGGCAAGTCAACGTGATCAAGAGTGATGAACTGAACGCCAACTGCGGCCCGGGCGGCAAGATCATCGTCTACACCGGGCTGATCGATCAGCTCAAGCTCACCGATGCGGAAATTGCCGCAGTGGTGGGGCACGAGATTGCCCACGCCTTGCGCGAGCATAGCCGCGAGGCCATGTCCAAGGCATACGGTGTGGAAATGGCTCGTCAGGGTGCCGGTGCCATCTTCGGCCTCGGCCAGAGCAGCATGGCCATGGCCGACACGGTGGTGAACTACGCCATGACCTTGCCCAACAGCCGGGCCAACGAAAACGAGGCCGACCTGATTGGCCTGGAGCTGTCGGCCCGTGCCGGCTACGACCCGAATGCCGCGATCACCTTGTGGAACAAGATGAGCAAGGCTTCCGAAGGTGCACCGCCTGAGTTCATGAGTACTCACCCGGCGTCCGCGAGCCGCATTGCTTCGCTGCAGGCGGCGATTCCGAAGGTGATGCCGCTGTATCAGGCTGCAGCCAAGCAATAAATGCCTGAATCCTGGGGCTGCATGGCAGCCCCCGGTTTTCCCTTTATCCAATCCAGCCACTGGCCTTCATTGCCGAATAGACGGCCACGATCGCCAGTACGAAGAACGCCGTTGCCGCCAGGCGGCGAATCAGCGTCAACGGCAGTTTGTCAGCCGCGAAGTTACCCGCCAGTACCACCGGAACGTTGGCAATCAGCATACCCAGGGTAGTGCCGATAATGACCATGATCAGGTGCGGATACTGCGCAGCCAGCATCACGGTGGCGACCTGGGTCTTGTCACCGATTTCGGCCAGGAAGAACGCAATCAGTGTCGTCAGGAACGGCCCGAAACGGCGAGCCGGGTTCTCGTCGTCATCCATCTTGTCCGGTACCAGGGTCCACAGTGCGGTGGCGGTAAAGCTCGCGGCCAGGATCCAGTGCAGTGCCGAATCGCTGAAGAAGCTGCCGACCCAAGCCCCCACGGCACCGGCTGCGGCATGGTTGGCCAAGGTGGCGGCGATGATGCCGGCGATGATCGGCCAGGGTTTGCGGAAGCGGGCAGCGAGAATGAGTGCGAGCAGTTGCGTCTTGTCGCCGATCTCGGCCAGGGCAACGATAGCGGTGGGGACCAACAGTGATTCCAGCATCAGGATTCCTACGGGGGCGGGTCGACACGGCTATGACACGTACAGCCTCCCCGCCCCGGGTAAGGTGTGCGTGTCATAGGTCTTGTCAAACCCTCGATCCGTCTATGCGGATCTCGCCATGCAGGCGTGCATGGTGGGTCGCACGCGCCATGGTCTGTGGACCAAGTATGTTGACGCGTACCGGGCGAGCTGGGTGCTCGCGGGAGACTACTCCCCTAGGACGGTGCGGATTCTGCCTAGACAAAACGCTTTCGGCAAGCGCTGTTTTTATCCGTGAGTGGCCTGGTAGATGCGGAAACCGTCGGCCTCGTCACGTACCTGGCAGTTGCCCAGTGCCCCTTCGATCAGTGGCTGGTAACGCAGGAAACTGTTGGCCACCAAGCGCATTTCGCCACCTTTTCGCAGATGAACGGCGGATTTTTTCAGCAAGTTTTCCGAAGCCTGATAGTTGGTATGAACGCCGGTGTGGAATGGCGGGTTGCTCAGGATAAGGCTCA
Source organism: Pseudomonas sp. NBRC 111139 (assembly GCF_001753955.1). NCBI lineage: Bacteria > Pseudomonadati > Pseudomonadota > Gammaproteobacteria > Pseudomonadales > Pseudomonadaceae > Pseudomonas > Pseudomonas sp. NBRC 111139. Next base: position 12,821 of record NZ_BCBP01000089.1, on the reverse strand, counting down.
GTTCGGTAGGGGCGGCGTCGATGCCATCGCCGCTGATCACTTCGCCTTCCAGGCCGTTGGCAGCCAGCGTCAGGCGGCTGGCGGCCACGGCGAAGGCATCCACGTCCAGCAAGGTCACCCGGCTTTGTGGGTAACGGCGTTTGAGCGTGGCCCCCAGTACCCCGGCACCGCAGCCAAAGTCCAGCATGTGACCACCGGGCAGGCCGTCAAGATGCTTCAGTAGCAGGGCCGTACCTCGGTCGAGTCGGCCATGGCTGAATACCCCAGGCAGGCTGACCACCTGCAGCGGGCCGTCTTCCAGGGCCAGCTCGAAGCGCTCGGCCAGGCTTTCCAGCGGTTTTGCCTGCGGCGCCTGGTCGATGGTCACTTGCCACAGCTGGCAGTGCCGGGCGCTGTCGAGCTTGCGTGGCTTGCCAAAGGCCGCCAACTGCTTGGCCGCGCCCTCGATGCCACCGCGCTTCTCACCGACCAGGTACAGCTCGCGGCCAGCCAGGCGCGACGCCAGGGTGTTGAGCAGATAGGCGGCCAGCTCGCGGGATTTGGGCAGGAACAGCACGGCGCTTTCGAATGCTGCGGCAGGGGCCTCGACGCCGTAATGGCTGCGGCCTGCGAAGCGGCTTTCGAGCATGGCCTGATCGCCGGCATGCCAAGTCCAGGCCTGGGCCTGAGGCAACTGGCCGAGCAGGTCGTCGGCGGGGGCGCCGGCGATCAGCAGCGGCCCCTGAAACAGCTCTGCCTGGCGGAGCAACACTTCACTGCGCGGGTCCATGGACGACGTCTCCTGGAAAAAAGTGGCGCAGTGTAGCAGAGGCGGGCGCCTGGCTCAGCTGACCACGCGGCGTGGCTGCCCGGCGAAGAAGGCCTGGGCGTTCTCGCTGAGCTGGCCGACGATGCGCTGGCGCGACTCCACGGCACCCCAGGCGCTGTGCGGGGTGATGATCAGGCGCGGGATGCCGGGCTCCAGCAGCGGGTTGCCGTTGACCGGCGGTTCCACGCTCAGCACGTCGGTGGCCACGCCGCCCAAGTGACCACCGCGCAGGGCATCGGCCAACGCCTGTTCGTCGATCAGGCCGCCACGGGCGGTGTTGACCACCAGTGCATTGGGCTTGAGCAGGGCCAGTTCGCGGGCGCCGAGCATATGCCGGGTGTGCTCGTTCAGCGGGCAGTGCAGGGTCAGGGCGTCGATTTGCGGCAGCAACTCGTCCAGCGGCAGCCGGTCGGCGCGCTCCGGGCGGCCAGGGATCTGCCCGCTCAATACGCGCATGCCGAAGGCTTCGGCCAGCCTCGCCACTGCGCTGCCCAGTTCGCCGTGGCCGAGCAGGCCGAGGGTTTTGCCCTCCAGTTCGACGATAGGAAAGTCCAGCAGGCAGAACTGGCTGGCCTTGGCCCACTGGCCTTCGGCCACCGCCTGGTTGTAGTCGCACAGCCGGGTGGCCAGGGCCAGCAGCAGGGCCAGGGTATGCTGGGCGACAGACGGCGTGCCGTAGCCCTGGCAGTTACACACGGTGATGCCCTGTGCGCGGGCGGCGGCCAGGTCGACATTGTTGGTGCCGGTGGCGGCCACCAGGATCAGCTTCAGTTGCGGGTTGGCGGCCAGGGTAGCGGCGTCGAGCATGACTTTGTTGCTGACCACTGCCACGGCGCCCTGCAAGCGTTCCGCGACCTGGTCCGGGCGGGTGGCGGCGAACAGTTCGAACTGGTCGAACTGCTGCTTCAGGGGCGAAAGGTCGAGGTCGCCAAGGTCCAGGGACTGGTGATCGAGAAACACGGCGCGACGCGGGCTGGGCATGAAGATCTCCGGTGGCAGGGAGGGATAAGGGTGTTGTGGCCATTCGCGGGCATGCCCGCACCCACAAGGTCACCACAACCCTTGCAGGAGCGGGCTTGCCGGCGAAGAGGCCCTCGGCTTCAGCACAAACCTGAAGCCGCCGCCGCAGTGTCTAGCTCAACCTTGCTGCCCGTCAACGCCCGCCACTCATACCTCTGCCACGCAAATCATTCCTTCGGCTGATTTGGCCGTCACATTGGCGAACTACAGTAAACCCAGACTTGTCCGGCCCGTTTTTCAGAAAAGGGATCCCCATGTTGCAGACTCGCATCATCAAGCCCGCCGAGGGCGCCTATGCCTATCCATTGCTGATCAAGCGCCTGCTGATGTCCGGCAGTCGCTATGAAAAGACCCGCGAAATCGTCTACCGCGACCAGATGCGGCTGACGTATCCACAGCTCAACGAGCGCATTGCACGCCTGGCCAATGTGCTGACCGAGGCCGGGGTCAAGGCCGGTGATACCGTGGCAGTGATGGACTGGGACAGCCATCGCTACCTGGAATGCATGTTCGCCATCCCGATGATCGGCGCTGTGGTGCACACCATCAACGTGCGCCTGTCGCCGGAGCAGATCCTCTACACCATGAACCACGCCGAAGACCGCGTGGTGCTGGTCAACAGCGACTTCGTGGGCTTGTACCAGGCCATCGCCGGGCAGCTGACCACTGTCGACAAGACCTTGCTGCTGACCGATGGCCCGGACAAGACTGCCGACCTGCCCGACCTGGTCGGGGAGTATGAGCAGCTGCTGGCGGCGGCCAGCCCGCGCTACGACTTCCCGGACTTCGACGAGAACTCGGTGGCCACTACCTTCTACACCACTGGCACCACCGGTAACCCCAAGGGCGTGTATTTCAGCCACCGCCAGCTGGTGCTGCACACGCTGGCCGAGGCCTCGGTCACCGGCAGTATCGACAGCGTGCGCCTGTTGGGCAGCAACGACGTGTACATGCCCATCACCCCGATGTTCCACGTGCATGCCTGGGGCATCCCCTACGCCGCCACCATGCTTGGCATGAAGCAGGTGTACCCGGGCCGCTACGAGCCGGACATGCTGGTCAAGCTGTGGCGTGAAGAGAAGGTCACCTTCTCCCACTGCGTACCTACCATCCTGCAGATGCTGCTCAACTGCCCGAACGCACAGGGGCAGGACTTCGGCGGCTGGAAGATCATCATCGGCGGCAGTTCGCTCAACCGTTCGCTGTACCAGGCCGCCCTGGCGCGCGGCATTCAGCTGACCGCCGCATATGGCATGTCGGAAACCTGCCCGCTGATCTCCGCAGCACACCTGAACGATGAACTGCAGGCCGGCAGCGAGGATGAGCGCGTCACCTACCGAATCAAGGCCGGTGTGCCGGTGCCGTTGGTCGAAGCGGCCATCGTCGACGGCGAAGGCAACTTCCTGCCCGCCGATGGTGAAACCCAGGGTGAGCTGGTACTGCGTGCGCCGTGGCTGACCATGGGCTACTTCAAGGAACCGGAGAAGAGCGAGGAGCTGTGGCTGGGTGGCTGGCTGCACACCGGTGACGTCGCCACCCTCGACGGCATGGGCTACATCGACATCCGCGACCGCATCAAGGATGTGATCAAGACCGGCGGCGAGTGGGTTTCCTCGCTCGACCTGGAAGACCTGATCAGCCGCCACCCGGCCGTGCGCGAAGTGGCGGTGGTGGGGGTGGCGGACCCGCAGTGGGGTGAGCGCCCGTTTGCCCTGCTGGTGGTACGTGACGGCCACGCTATCGACGCCAAGGCACTGAAGGAACACCTCAAGCCGTTCGTCGAGCAAGGTCATATCAACAAGTGGGCGATTCCAAGCCAGATCGCCGTTGTTACTGAAATTCCCAAGACCAGTGTCGGCAAGCTCGACAAGAAACGCATCCGCCAGGACATCGTCCAGTGGCAGGCCAGCAACAGCGCGTTCCTTTCCACGTTGTAACCGTTGTGCGGGTCGTGCACGTCAGAGCGTGACCCGCATGCTAGAGAGCCCGCCGCCTTGCCAAACGACAGAAATGCGCCATCCTTGAGCACTGCCAGCCCGCAACCGGAGCAAAACTGCAGCGAGTTGGTGGCATGGAGCGCAAATCACACTTTAGAGGGATCAAGCGCCTGTGCCTGCTGGCTATAGTCGGGGCCAGGGGATTTTCAGGAATGGGGGAGGGCGACATGCGCAAGCTGTGTCGCCGCGGGTGCAAGCCTGCAAACCGGTCGCTCGGGCCGTTCTTGAAAGGACTCACTGCCATAACAAAAAAGTACATGGAGTAGCGTCGATGAAATCTGCAAACCTGTTCTGGCGCCGGGCCAAGCTGCCCTTGGCCGTCAGCCTTGCTTCCACGCTCGCAAGTCCTGCTTTCGCTGTCAGCTTCAACATTGGTGAAATCGAAGGCCAGTTCGACTCGTCGCTCTCCATCGGCGCCAGCTGGTCGACGGCCAACCCCAACAAGAACCTGATAGGGGTGAACAACGGCGGCAAGGGCCTTTCACAGACATCCGACGATGGCCACCTGAACTTCAAGAAGGGCGAAACCTTCTCCAAGATCTTCAAAGGCATTCATGACCTGGAGCTCAAGTACGGCGACACCGGTGTGTTCGTGCGCGGCAAGTACTGGTACGACTTCGAGCTGAAGGACGAACACCGCGAGTTCAAGGACATCAGCGACTCCAACCGCAAGGAAGGCGCCAAGTCGTCCGGCGCCGAGCTGCTCGACGCCTTTGTCTACCACAACTACTCCATCGGCGATCAGCCTGGCTCGGTGCGGTTTGGCAAGCAGGTAGTGAGCTGGGGTGAAAGTACCTTCATCGGCGGCGGCATCAACTCGATCAACCCCATCGACGTGTCGGCGTTCCGCCGCCCCGGGGCCGAGATCAAGGAAGGCCTGATTCCCGTCAACATGTTCTACATCTCGCAGAGCCTGACCGACAACCTGTCGGCCGAGGCCTTCTACCAGCTCGAGTGGGACCAGACGGTCGTCGACAACTGCGGCACCTTCTTCTCCCAGCCGGACATCATTGCCGATGGTTGTACCGACAACTTGCGCGTGCTCAATAGCAGCCGCACGGTGCCGGGCGCTGCGCAGCAGTTCCTCGCCTCGCGGGGCGTGAACATCAACGAAGAGGGTGTGATGGTGCGCCGTGGTGCCGACCGCGATGCGCGTGACAGCGGCCAGTTCGGTGTGGCCATGCGCTATATGTTCGAGCCGTTGGACACGGAGTTCGGCGCCTACTTCATGAACTACCACAGCCGTGCACCCATCTTCAGTGCCACAGGGGCTCCGCCGTCCGTGTTCGCCGGGCTGAGCGCCCTGCCTGCACAGCTGCGCGCATTGGCGCCTCTGATTGTGGCGGGGAATTCCGAGTACTTTGTGGAATACCCCGAGGATATCCGCCTCTATGGCTTGAGTTTCTCCACCACGTTACCCACTGGCACCGCCTGGAGCGGCGAAGTCAGCTACCGCCCTAACGCGCCAGTGCAGCTCAATACCACGGATATCCTGTTCGCCGGTGTCCGTCCGATTGGCGGCGCGTTGAGCAACGCATCGTTGCTGACCGGTACGCCGGGGCAAGACCTGCATGGGTATCGCCGCAAGGAGATCACCCAGTTCCAGACCACCCTGACCCATTTCTTCGACCAGGTGATGGGCGCCAGCCGGATGACAGTAGTCGGTGAAGTGGGTGTCACCCATGTCGGCGGCCTGGAGAATGCCCACGATACCCGCTACGGTCGCGACCCGGTGTTCGGCCCAGGTCCATTGCCATCCACCGGTGGCGCCGATACCTGTCAGGCGCTCAATGGCAGCACCATCGCTGGCGCGGGTGCGGGGACATCCACCACCAACCTGAACCGCAAATGCGAGAACGACGGCTACACCACCAGCACTTCCTGGGGTTACCGCACGCGGGTCATCTGGGACTACAACGATGTCTTTGCCGGCGTAAACCTCAAGCCCAGCGTGGCCTGGTCGCATGACGTTTCTGGCTACTCGCCTGGCCCTGGTGCCAACTTCGAGGAAGGCCGCAAGGCAGTCAGCCTGGGCCTGGACGCCGAGTACCAGAACACCTACACGGCGAGCCTGTCGTACACCAACTTCTTCGATGGCAAGTACAGCACCGTGGATGACCGTGACTTCGTCGCGCTCAGCTTCGGCGTGAACTTCTAAGCATACAGATCCAGGACGACACGACATGAACAAGACCAGAAGTCTGCTGCAAGCCGGTGTACTGGGCCTGTCCCTGCTGGCGACCAGCGTCATGGCTGCGGTATCCGCCGACGAGGCGGCCAAGTTGGGCAGTACCCTGACTCCGATGGGGGCTGAAAAGGCCGGCAACGCCGATGGCTCGATCGGCCCTTGGGAGCCGCTGTCGAAGAGTGCGGGCAGCGTCGACGGCAAGGGCTTCCTGTCCGACCCGTACGGCAGTGAAAAGCCGCTGTTCACCATCACTGCGCAAAACGCCGAGCAGTACAAGGACAAGCTTTCGCCGGGCCAGCTGGCCATGCTCAAGCGCTATCCGGACACCTTCAAGATCCCAGTATTCAAAACCCATCGCGGCTCCACGGTACCTGCGGACGTGTTCGCCGCCATCAAGAAAAACGCCACCCAGACCACGCTGACGGAAGGCGGCAACGGTTTGAACAACTTCAACACGGCGGTGCCGTTCCCGATCCCGAAAAGCGGCCTGGAAGTGATCTGGAACCACATCACCCGTTACCGAGGGGGCAGTGTCAGCCGCCTGGTGATCCAGGCCACGCCACAGCAGAACGGCTCTTTCAGCCCGGTTTACTTCTCCGACCAGTTCGTCTTCCGCGACAAGATGAAGGATTACGACCCGAACAACCCAGGCAACATCCTGTTCTACTTCAAGCAGGAAGTGACCGCGCCAGCGCGCCTGGCCGGGACCGTGCTGCTGGTGCACGAAACCCTCGACCAGGTGAAGGAGCCGCGCAAGGCGTGGATCTACAACGCCGGCCAGCGTCGCGTGCGCCAGGCGCCGCAAGTGTCGTATGACGGCCCGGGTACCGCCGCCGACGGCCTGCGTACCTCGGACAACCTGGACATGTTCAACGGTGCGCCAGACCGCTACGACTGGAAGCTGGAAGGCAAGAAGGAGCTGTACATCGCATCGAACGCCTTCAAACTGGATGATCCGAAGCTCAAGTATGCCGACATCATCAAGGCTGGGCACATCAACCAGGACCTGGCCCGTTACGAGTTGCGCCGCGTCTGGCACGTAGTCGCAACCCTCAAGCCAGGCCAGCGGCACATCTACGCCAAGCGTGATTTCTACATCGATGAGGACACCTGGCAGGCCGCAGTGATCGACCAGTACGACGGCCGTGGCCAACTGTGGCGCGTGTCCGAGGCCCATGCTCAGCCTTATTACAACGTGGAAGTACCTTGGTACACCCTGGAAACCATCTACGACCTGCAGTCCGGTCGTTACCTGGCCCTGGGCATGAAGAACGAAGAGAAGCGCGCTTACGACTTTGGCTTCAGTGCCAGCAAGGCCGATTTCCAGCCTGCAGCGCTGCGTCAGTCGGGTATTCGCTAAGCTGAAATCACTGAACGCCGTGTGATCCCCAGAACGCCCCGGCTCGCCGGGGCGTTTCTATTTCCTGAACCGGCCTCTTCGCGGGCGAACCCGGTCCTACAGGCTCCGCGCAGCCCTGTAGAAGCGGGTTCACCCACGAAGAGGCCGGACAACGCAATAAGCCGCCTGAATACCTCCCCAAACCCCCGCCCCAGCCCCTGTCCATCAGCCATGTTGCTTTTTGTCGCAGTCTTTTCCATGCCAATTGCGTCCATCATCTTCAAATGCGCAGCGTTAACGGCTAGTCTCGCAAACATCCATACCGCCGTTGTCTTCCAACCAGAACGAGCCGGCCATGACAGATCTGTCCCGTACGCATGGATTCGCGAGTCAGGCCCTTGGCCTGCGGGACGGGCGTTTCTTCCGGCCGCCGCTGCCGGATGGCCATGTGCAGCGCCTGCGTTTGTGCCAGCGGCTGGAAGCCGGTTTGGGCGGGCGGCTGCTGCTGGTCAATGCCCCGGCGGGTTTCGGCAAAAGCTCCCTGGCCATCGAGTTTTGCGAAACACTGCCCGAGCACTGGCGTAGCCTGTGGCTTGGCCTGAGCCAGCGGGACGCCGACCCTGGCCGCTTCCTTGAGCGCTTGCTTGAAGGCCTGCAGCAATATTGCCCGGCACTGGGCGGCCAGGCCATGGGCCTGCTGAAAATGCGCCAGCGCCATCAGCCGTTTGCCTTTGAAGAGTGGCTCGACGGCCTGCTCGATGAGCTGGCGCTGTACCTGCAAGCTGATACGCCGCTGCTGCTGGTACTGGACGACTATCACCTGGCCCAAGGGCCGGTGCTTGACCGTTGCCTGCAGTTCTTCCTCAATCATCTGCCACCCGGCCTGGTGTTGCTGGTGACCAGCCGCCAGCGGCCAGACTGGCACCTGGCGCGGCTGCGCCTGTCCCGGCAGTTGGTCGAGCTTAACGAACAGGACCTGCGCCTCACTGCGGATGAGTCGTTGGCAGTGATCGGTCGCCAGCCTACCGGCCTGCGCGGCCAGGCACTGGACAACCTGATCCAGCGCAGCGACGGCTGGGTGGCCGGGTTGCGTTTCTGGCAGTTGGCGGCCAGCGACAGCGCTGACGAGCAAGCCTTGCCCCAGGCGCTGCATGGTGGCGAGGGCCTGATCCGCGACTACCTGCTTGAAGAAGTCATCGACAGGCTACCTGCGGACGTGCAGGCCTTCTTGGACGAAACCGCCTGCCAGGAGCGTTTCTGCGCTCCGCTTTGCGATGCGATGCGTGGCCGCCACGACAGTGCCGCCGTCCTGAGCTTCCTGCAGGCGCATCAGGTGTTCCTTGTGCCGCTGGACGAGCATGGGCACTGGTTCCGCTATCACCATTTGTTCTCCGACCTGTTGCGTAGCCGACAGGCGAGCGAATCGCAGGTCGCTCTGCATTTGCGGGCCTGCCGCTGGTTTGAAGCTCAGGACCTGCTGGACGAGGCGGTGGAGCAGGCTTTGCGTGCCGGCCACCTCGATGTTGCCGCCGACCTGGTGCAAAGTCTGTCCGAGGAGCAACTGCTGGCCGAGCAGAACGTCGGCATGTTGCTGCGTTGGAAGATGGACCTGCCCGACAGTCTGTTGATCAGCACGCCGCGGCTGATCGTGCTGTACAGCTGGGCGTTGGGCCTGGCTTGCCAGCTGGATGCTGCCGAGGAACTGGCCGGTTACCTCAGTCGCTTTCTGCCCGCGCCTTCGGCGACCGCGCAAAAGTCGATGCTGGCGCAATGGCTGGCGCTCAGTGGGGTCATTGCCCGTGGCCGTGGTGACCGCGAGCGCACACTGGCCTATTGCGGCGAAGCGCTGCAGAGCCTGCCGAGCAAGCGCTACGGCCAACGCCTGGTGTGTTTGTCGACGCTGTCCAACCTGGCCATTGCCGATGGCGACTTCTGGCGGGCCCGAGGCTGGAACCGCGAGGCCCTGGAGCTGGCCCAGCGGGTCGGTAACCCCTTGTTCGAGGCGCTGGCGCATTACGACCGGGCGCGGGTGCTGCATGCCCGTGGCGAGGTGCTGCGCGCGCTGGACGAAGTGCGCCAGGGCCTGCAACGTCTGCAAGGGCTTTCGGCGCAGCGGCTGTATGCCGTGCGTGCGCGGTTGACGCTTTACGAAGGTTACCTGCTGGTCTCGCGTCTGCAGCCAGCTCAGGGCCGCGCGCGTTTGCGCGCCGGGCTGGGTGAGGCGCGAGCGTGCCGGGACATCAGTGTGCTCATCGGTCATTGCGTGATTGCCACGCTTGATGGCCGGGAAGGTCACTTTGCCGAGGCCTTTGCCGAACTGGCCGAGGCCGAGCGCTTGATGCACATCTGGGATGTGCCCCCGGTCTACTACCTGGCCATGATTACCCTGGTCAAATGCGAACTTTGGCTGGCCCAGGGGCGTACCGACCTGGCGGAGTCCTGGCTGCAGCGCCTGGGCCAGACCTATGGCGGCGAGCAGCCGGCGGCGGCACCGGAATTCCATCCGCTGCTGCCGTTGCACATTGCGTTGCAGCAGGCATTGCTTGATCGCATCCAGTTGCGTAGCGACGATGCCGTGCAACGCCTGGCATGCCTGGTAAAGCGCGGCCAGGCCAGTGGCGGCATGATGCTCGCCGTCAGCGCCCTGTGCCAATGGCTCTCCCTGCTGTTGGACGAAGGCAAGGAAGGGCAGGCCGCGCAGTTGCTGCCAAGTTTGCTGGAAGCGGCGCATGGCGGTGTGATGCAGCCAATGCAGCCACTGCTGGAAAAACACCCGCAATGGCTTCATGAACAACTGCAGGCAGGTGCCGCTTGCCCGGTTCAGGCGGAACTGCTCAAGCACCTGCCGCCACTGCCAATTGCCAGTACGGGCAACGGCGAAGCGCTGAGTGGCCGCGAAATGGCTGTGCTCGAACTGATTGCCCAAGGCTGTTCCAATCAGCAGATCAGCGAGCAGCTGTTCATTTCCCTGCACACGGTGAAGACCCACGCCAGCCACATCAACAGCAAGTTGGGCGTGGAGCGGCGCACCCAGGCGGTGGCCAAGGCCAAATCCCTGGGGTTGCTGGCGTGATACTGGCCCTGCAGGTCATTGCTCGTTAAAGTGATGGCCTGAAGCCATAGTTTTTGGCCGACAATGCTCTACCCTCATCTTTCCCGACCAGCTGCCGATACAGCGATCGGTGGCATCGCCTCGCGCGATTTTTCAATCATTCCAAGGCAGGTCGTGTTGATGCTGCAGTACGGGCAAAAGAGCTTTCTGATCGTCGACGACTTTACCGACTTTCGTACGTCGACCCGTTCCATGTTGCGCGAGTTGGGCGTGCGCGACGTGGACACCGCTGACAGCGGCGAGCAGGCGCTGCGCATGTGCGCGCAGAAGCGCTATGACTTCATCCTGCAGGACTTCCATCTGGGCGATGGCAAGAAGAACGGGCAGCAGGTGCTTGAAGACCTGATCATCGACAAGCACATCAGCCATGAGTGCGTGTTCATCATGGTCACTGCCGAGAGCAGTCAGGCGATTGTCCTTAGCGCCATCGAGCACGAGCCCGATGCCTACCTGACCAAACCGTTCAACCGGGTTGGCCTGGCCCAGCGCGTCGAGAAACTGTTCCAGCGCAAGACGTTGCTGAAGCCGATCCTGCAGGCGCTGGACCGCAACCGTCCGGCCGAAGTACTGGCGGCCTGCGCCGAGCTGTGCAAGAAGGATCCGCGCCTGGCGCCCTTGTGCTTGCGCTACCGGGCCGATGCCCTGCGCAACCTCAACCGTTTCGAGGAACTGGAAAAATTCCTCAAGGCCATCCTGGCCAGCCGTCCGCAGCCGTGGGTATATGCCGCGTTGGGCGCACTGATGCACAAGCGTGGTCAGAATGCCCAGGCCCAGGGTGTATACGAGCAGGCGCTCAAGGCGTTCCCGATCATGCCAGGCCTTTACGATGGCATGGCCGAGGTGCTGGTGGCGCAGGGTGATACCCGGCGCGCGCAGAACTTGCTTGAAGAAGCCGTGCGCCTGTCGCCTTTGTCGGTGCGTCGGCAGTCGACGCTGGGCAAGCTGGCGCTGGAGAACGAAGACTTCGAGAGCGCATCGAAGGCGTTCCGCCATGCGGTGAACCAGGGGCAGAGTTCGCGCTACAAGGATGCCGAAAACAACCTTGGCCTGGTGCAGGCGCTGATGAGCAAGAATGCAGGCTTCGGCCTGGACGCCCGCACCCGGGTCGAGATCAACACCACGCTCAGCGAAGTGGCCAAGGAAAACCCCGAGGACCAAGGCCTGCAGGTACGTGCGCGGATGATGAAGGCTGCCAGCCTGCAGCAGGCCGGCGACCCGGAAACGGCCGGCAAGCTGACAGAACAGGCGATTCAGCGCCTGGACAAGATGAACCAGTTCTTCTCTGTCGATTCGGCCCTGACTGTCGCTGCGCAACTGCAGGCGATGGGGCAGGAAGCCGCCGCCATCGGCGTGCTGAAGAACTGCGTGGAAAGTTATGGCGATGACCCCAAGGTCATGGAGAAAGTGGGCAAGCTGACGGATGACCCCAGCGTGCTCAACGCCATTACCGAAGCGGTCACCCTCAATCGGCAGGGTGTGCGCAGTTACCAGGGAGGGCAGCTTGGCGAGGCGTTGCAACTGTTCCGAAAGGCATTGGGTTTACAGCCGAAGAACATCAGCATCGCCCTCAATACCGCCCAGGCGCTGCTGCGCATCGGCGGTGACAACCCTCAGCCTGCGATCATGCAGGAGTGCCGCGACGCCTTGACCAGCGTGGCCGGTATCCCTGCCAGCGACAATCGCTATGACCGTTACCGCAAACTGCACATCCGAGTGTTCGGCGCATGAATCAAGACAATCAGGGGCTGGATTTTTCCACGGTGATCGCCTCCACCGTGCACGACCTCAAAAGTTCGTTGTCGGCGCTGATCCAGTCCCACAGCCAGTGGGTGGAACGCTTGCCCGAGGAACTGCGCGGCGGTGCCGAACAGGGGATCATGGAGCATGAATTTCGTCACCTCAACGGCATGCTGGTGCAGTTGCTGGGCTTGTACAAACTGGGTGTGAACCAGTTGCCGGTATGCCCGGACTACCATGAGCTGGATGATTTCATCGAAGCCCAGCTGGCGGCGCACGAGGAAGTACTCAAGCACAACGACATTCTCGCCACCTGGCGTATCGACACCGACAACCCGCTGGGTTTCTTCGACCGCGAACTGGTGGCCTCGGTGATCGCCAACGTCATCACCAACGCCACCCGCTTTGCCGGGCACGCCTTACTGATCACCATCGAAGAGGCCGACAACCAGTTGGCCATTTGCGTCAACGATGACGGCCCGGGTTATCCAAAGCACATGCTCGAGCGCCAGGAGGATTACATCCAGGGCATCGACTCGACCAGCGGCAGTACCGGCCTTGGGTTGTATTTTGCGGCGCGGATCGCAGCGTTGCATGAAAGCGGCGGGGTGCGCGGGCGG
>NZ_BCBP01000088.1:0-21500 GCF_001753955.1 Pseudomonas sp. NBRC 111139 | reverse complement strand
GGTGTGCGGTCTTATTGCTCTGCAATGGTCCGCACGATGGCATCCACCGTGGCGTCGATCTGCGCTTGAGTTCGCGCAAGGGTCTGCTGATGCTCTTTCTGCAGTTCAACCTGTTTGGAGCACAGGTTAAGGGCAGCCAGCACCAGCAGTTTGTCACCGATCAAGGTCGGGTACTGACGCTTGGTCTCGTTAAGGGCTTTGTTGAGCATCCGTACCGCCTGGGCCAGGGTTTCTTCCTGGCCTTCGGGCGCCTTGATCGAATAGTCGATGCCGAGAATCGACACGACATTGATCGGCTGCTCTTGCAGTCTCATGCGCCAACAACGCCCGCGCTGGCGCGCTCGACCAGGGCCTGGATGCGTGCTGCGGTAGCGCCGTTCTTCTCTTCCTGTTCCATCAGCGACAGCTGCAGGGTTTCGTTCTCTTCCTTGGCCTGGGCCAGTTCCTGGCCAAGGGCGGTGTTCTGCTCGATGAGTTGAGCGTTTTTCTGCATCAGGTCGCTGACCAGTTGCTCGATTTGATTCAGGGAAGCTTCCAGCATGGGTCTATCTCAGGTTGTTGCGAGGGGCGCACACGATAAAGAAAAGTGCGGCCCATCGCCATTAAATATCGGATTCATAAGGTGTCTGACTCGCAGATTGACAGGGTAATCGACCCCTTGTTCCGACCTGGATCAACCGCCGGTCAGGAAAAGGTTCGCGGTTGCACAATTTTCCCCGGTCCCATTCAAGACTAACCAGTCACGACCGATAGCCCGGCAAGTCATGTTTTGTCGCTCTTTCCCCACTTGCCTGGATCCTGCTCTCCATGTCCCTACGCAACATGAATATCGCACCGCGCGCGCTTCTCGGCTTCGCGCTCATCGGCCTGCTGATGCTCGGCCTTGGTATCTTCTCCCTGGTACAAATGGGCAACATCCGCCAGGCGGGCGTTGCCATCGAGCAAGTCAGCGTGCCCAGCATCAAGATCCTCGACGAACTCACCGCGCTGAACCTGCGCATGCGCACGCTTTCCTACCGCCTGCTGCTCAACCGCGAGCCGGCAACCCAACGCGATACCCTCGATCTGCTGGACCAGCGCAACAGCCAGATCGACCGCGCACGCCAGGCCTACCTGCCAATGATCGTCGCCGCCGACGAACAGGCAGCATTCGACCAGTACGGTCAGTTGCTCAACCAGTACCGCCAGCTGGAATCGCGCATGCGCACACTGAGCCAGGCCGATCGCCTGGACGAATTGCGTGACCTGCTCAACCGCGACCTGCTGGCCAACTCCGAGCAGATCAACAAGGTCATGGACACCTTGGTACGCATCAACACTGACCAGACTCGCGCCACCAACGAAAAAGCCGCCAACCAGTATGCCGGCGCTTTCGCCCTGGTGATCGGCCTGCTGGTTGCCGCCACCGTACTGACCTTCGCCTGTGCTTTCCTGCTGACCCGCAGTATCGTCAAGCCGATCGAAGAAGCACTCAAATGCGCCGAGCAAGTCGCCGACGGCGACCTGACCCACGTCATCCGCGCAGAGGGCACCGACGAAGCCGCCCGGCTGTTGCGCGCCATGGCTCGCATGCAGGACAAGTTGCGCGATACCTTGCAGCAGATCGCCGGCTCCGCCACCCAGCTGGCCTCGGCGGCAGAAGAGTTGAATGCCGTCACCGACGAAAGTGCCCGTGGCCTGCAGCAGCAGAACAATGAGATTGAACAGGCCGCCACTGCTGTCACCGAAATGACCAGCGCAGTGGAAGAAGTGGCGCGCAATGCCGTAAGCACATCAGAAGCGTCCAGTGAAGCCAGCCGCTCCACCGGCGATGGTCGTGACCTGGTGATGGAAACCGTGGGTGCGATCGAGCGCATGAGCGGTGATGTGCAGGCCACCGCCAAGCTGATTACTCACCTGGCCGAACAGTCGCGCGACATTGGCAAGGTGCTCGACGTGATCCGTGGCCTGGCCGACCAGACCAACCTGCTGGCGCTCAACGCAGCCATCGAAGCCGCGCGGGCCGGTGAAGCAGGCCGTGGTTTTGCCGTGGTCGCCGATGAAGTGCGGGCATTGGCCCATCGCACACAACAGTCGACCAGCGAAATCGAGCGCATGATCGGCAGCATCCAGGGCGGTACGGAAGAGGCGGTAGAATCGATGCGCACCAGCACCGAGCGCGCGGAGTCGACACTGAACATCGCCCGTGGCGCGGGCATGGCACTGGACACCATCGCCGGTGCGGTGGCGCAGATCAACGAGCGCAACCTGGTGATTGCCAGTGCGGCGGAAGAGCAGGCCCAGGTGGCGCGGGAAGTGGACCGCAACCTGGTGAACATCAATGACCTGTCGGTGCAGAGTGCTACCGGTGCGCATCAGACCAGTGCGGCGAGTGCCGAGCTGTCGCGTCTGGCGGTAGACCTCAATGGCCTGGTAGCCCGGTTCCGCACCTAGAAGCATTCGCGGGCACGCCCGCTCCCACAAGGTTCACCGCAGTCCTGAAGATAGCGATGGCCCTGTGGGAGCGGGCGTGCCCGCGAAGAATCCAGACTGGCCACTGGATCAGTAATCGATCCGCACATCCCCTTTCGGCACACTGCAGCACGACAGGATGTAGCCCTCGGCCTCGTCATCTTCGGTGATGCCGCCGTTGTGCTCCATCTCTACTTCGCCGCCCAGCTTGAGCACTTTGCACGTCCCGCAAATGCCCATGCCACAGGCTTTCGGGATCATCAGGCCGACCTTGGCCGCGGCCGCATGCACGGTCTCGCCCGGGGCGATGCGGATGCTCTTCTCGCTGCCGATGAACTCCACCAGATTGAGGTCGGAAACGTCCAGCTCAGGTGCATCGGCCGCCTGCTCGGCGTGCTCCACGGCGTCGGCTTTGGCTTCCGCCGGCGTCGCGCCGAACGACTCCTCGTGATAATTCTTCATGTCGAAGCCGACCGCTTCAAGCATGCGCTTGACCGCCGTCATGTACGGCGTCGGGCCGCAGCAGAACACAACGCGCTCCATGTAGTCCGGCGCAATCAGTTCCATCAGCCGCTGGTTCAGGTAACCGCGGTAACCCGCCCACGGCTCGCCCAGGCCATGCTTTTCGCAAATGATGTGCAGGCTGAAGTTGGGGATGCGCGACGCCATCTGTTCCAGCTCGCGGTGGTAAATGATGTCTTTCGGCGAACGGGCGCTGTGGACGAACACCATGTCGACGTTGGCATTGGTGTCGTAGAACCAGCGCGCCATCGACATCACTGGGGTAATACCGACGCCGCCCGACAGGTACAGCACCTTGCCAGCAGGGAAGTCGATGGCGTTGAACAGCCCCACCGGGCCGTGCACCGGCAGCTCGGCGCCTTCGTGCATGGTGTCGTGCAGGAAGTTCGACACCAGGCCACCCGGCACACGCTTGACGGTGATCGAGAAGCTGTAGGGCACTGACGGCGAACTGGAGATGGTGTAGGAGCGCATCACGGGCTTGCCTTCGATCTCCAGCTCCAGGGTGACGAACTGCCCTGGCTTGAAGAAGAACATGATCGGCTGGTCGGCCATGAAGCAGAAGGTGCGCACGTCCCAGGTCTCCTGGATGACCTTGACGCAGCGCACGATGTGGCGGCCGTTGGCCCAGGTCTGGGTAGTGACCGGATTGAGGAAGGTATCGGACATGTTCATCTCCAGCGGCCGACTATCGGGCTTTATATGGCTTGGATAATGCGCAAGCTGAGAGCGACGTACATTCCTGCCAGCGACATCGGCGTGCTTATCGCAACCAGCCCCGCGATACAAGGGCTGGCGCGTCGTTATTCAAATCGGCCATGTCGCCCATGGATACGGTTCGCGGCGTCTTCGGACG
Source organism: Pseudomonas sp. NBRC 111139 (assembly GCF_001753955.1). Lineage (NCBI taxonomy): Bacteria > Pseudomonadati > Pseudomonadota > Gammaproteobacteria > Pseudomonadales > Pseudomonadaceae > Pseudomonas > Pseudomonas sp. NBRC 111139. The sequence goes on along the minus strand of NZ_BCBP01000088.1, from coordinate 17,671 downwards.
CACACTCCACGGCAAAACAACATGCTGTTTTCTGACAAGCAGCCTTGCGGCACCACAACAACGATTAGCCACCTTTTGCCGGCCGCATACGGCCCCGAGGAATACACGATGGACGTCACCGCAACCCTGAGCCTGGGCGATCCACTGGAACCTGCACGCAAGGCCACCGCCGAGATGCTGCAGACCCGCGAGCGAACCTACTCGCTGCCCCAGCCTTTCTACACCGACGAGCGTCTGTTCCAGATCGACATGCAGGAGATCTTCCACAAAGAATGGCTGATCGCCGGCATGACCTGCGAGATCCCGGCGAAAGGCAACTACATCACCCTGCAGATCGGCAAGAACCCGATCATCGTTATCCGTGGTGCCGAAGGTAAGGTGCACGCCTTCCACAACGTCTGCCGTCACCGCGGTTCACGCCTGTGCGTCAGCGACAAAGGCAAGGTGGCCAAGCTGGTCTGCCACTACCACCAGTGGACCTACGAACTGGACGGTCGCCTGCTGTTCGCTGGTACCGAGATGGGTGCTGACTTCGATATGAACCAGTACGGCCTCAAGCCCGTGAACGTGAAGGTGGCCGGCGGCTACATCTTCATCAGCCTGGCGGAAAACCCGCCCGCCATCGACGAGTTCCTGGCCACGCTCGAGCACTACATGGAACCGTACGACATGGAGAACACCAAGGTGGCGGTGCAGACCACCTTGATGGAAAAGGCCAACTGGAAACTGGTGCTGGAAAACAACCGCGAGTGCTACCACTGCTCCGGTTCGCACCCGGAACTGCTGCAAACCCTGCTGGAATGGGACGATACCAACGACCCGCGTGCCAGCCAGGAATTCAAGGACCACGTGGCCGCCTCCGCCGCTGCCTGGGAAGCCGAGAAGATCCCGTACCTGCACAAGAGCCACGGCCTGCGTAACCGCATCGTGCGTATGCCGCTGCTCAAGGGCACCGTGTCGATGACCATGGACGGCAAGCAGGCCTGCCAGAAGCTGATGGGTCGCATCAAGAACCCGGACCTGGGCTCGATGCGCATCCTGCACCTGCCGCACTCGTGGAACCACTGCATGGGCGACCACATGATCGTGTTCACCGTGTGGCCGATCAGCGCCCAGGAAACCATGGTCACCACCAAGTGGCTGGTGCACAAGGATGCCGTGGAAGGCGTGGACTACAACCCCGAGAACATGCGCAAGGTGTGGGACGCCACCAACGACCAGGACCGCCGTCTGGCGGAAGAGAACCAGCGTGGGATCAACTCCACCGCGTACCAGCCTGGCCCGTATTCGAAGACTTACGAGTTTGGTGTGGTGAACTTCATTGACTGGTACAGCGGGCGGATGCTGAACAACCTGGGAGCAGAGCCGGCGGCCTACCTGAAAGAAGTGCAGGCTCAGTAAACAAAAACGCCCTGCCGCAAAAGATGCACTTTGCGGCAGGGCGTAACCTCATAGCAGTCGGCTCACTGTGACTGACTACGCGGTCGCCGTATATCCAACGCTTGTGAAGGCGGCAAAGCACCCGCAATTCCCCGCTGCCGTATTCTTTCATTGATGTCATACACGACATTCTGATTCGAAGGGGTCACGGGTGGCCTACCAGTTGGAGTGACAACTTCCAGCACGAACTCGTGCGGCATTGGCGCCTCGGGTAAGCCTCCCGTCATCAAATTCCAATTCGTCTTGATCTGATTCAATGGGCGGCTCCCCGGCCCAATCGCTGCGTTGATCGCTCGCGTGAGCGTTGCTGCAGCACTGATTGCCGTACCCACGTTCGCGCCAAAAATAGCGCTCGGCACCCCTGCGTACAATGCCGCGGAGCTTCCTAAGCTCAGTATGGAACCGAAGGTGCTCACTCGTGTGGCATTAAGGCCTATCCAGGTTTCAGGCGTAGGTCCGAGAAAGTTATAAGCAATCGTCGCTCCGTTCGACAGCATACCTAAACCACGCAGCAGCAAGCCCCCAACATCAAAACTATGGCCACTGGGATCGACTCGGTTAACCGGATCGCCAGCGCAATATGCATAACCGTTCAACCCCCCTGCCCCAAAAGGACTGAAGGAGTCTTGGGCTTGAAACCGCATCAATGCCGGATTGTAGGCACGATAACCGTTACCCAAGTGATAGCAACCCGTGAACGGGTCTCGCCGCTCGCCGTTGAACGCAAGTACACAAGCTCCGCGATGCGTTCGATAGCCATAGGGTGAGTATCCGTTGACAACTGCAGGCATGAGGGTCATGTGGATAACTCCTGGAATGGTTCTATGGAGGATATCCAGCCGCCGCGTACTCAAACACTGGCAATTCTGTCAGTGCCCACAGGTATCAATCGGATTCAAGCAGATGATCAATTTTTGATCGAAACAACGGAGCCCTTGTTTTTAAAGGGCTACAGTGCACTCCGTACAACTTGTCCACAGAGACACTAACAGACTTTGTGAGCAAAACACGGAGCCGACAACTGTCGTTCTGTGGATAAGCGGTTCAAAGCTCTGATAATCAAGAATTCGAGACTTCTGACCCACCTTGATCGTTTTTTAATCATTTCTTCGCAAGCCACGCCCTACGCGTACTCCAGCTAGTGCCCAACAGATTATCCACAGAGCAGCTAACAGCGATTGTGGGCAATACGAGCTGGAGGCATGCATATCCGTGCCTGACGAGCGGTGTGATGGGTCCGGCAAGGACTTATGCACAGGTAGAATGTGCGTCTGGCAGATGATCGGGGCGCCCTTGTGGAAGCGGGCTTGTCCCGTGGAGCAGGAGACCCAGTGCCTGGCACCGGCTGCGCCGGTGTTGGCGGGGCATGCCCGCCCGCACTCGGTCACTGGAAAATCAGTAATTTAGCGTTGCTCCAGGAGAACGCCTTGCCGGGGAGTGCATGAGCCTTTAGCGCAGCACGCCCTCTTCCACCAACAGCTTGAGGATGGCTTCGGCGCCTTCCTGTGGCGAAACGTCCTTCAGCACCTTGCCACCACCGCCACTGGCCTTGGCCGTCGCGGCCTTCATGCGGTCGGCGCCACTCTTGGCCTTGATCACCTTCAAGCGCTTGGGCCTTGGACGGGCCGGTTGCAACTCGGCTTCAGCCAACAGCTCATCTTCGACAATGGCCACATTACGCGCCGCCAATACCCCCCGGCGCGCAGGCCCAAAAGCGCTCTGGCGCGGCTTGGGCGCAGCGTTATCCACAGTCGCCAGCAATGGCAAACGCACCTTCAAGCGACGCCGCTGACCACGCGGCAAAGCCTGCAACACCTGCGCGGTGCCGTTGTCGATCGACTCCACCTCAGCCAACCCGACAATCAGCGGCCAACCGAGCTTTTCGGCCAGCAGGAACGGCAACATGCCCGAACCCTCGCCAGTCTCGGCCTGGCTGCCGGTCAGCACCAGTTGGGCCCCGGCGTCGCGCAGATAATCGCCCAGCACGCCCAGCACATCGGCACCGGCCGGTTGCTCCAGCACGTCCAGGTGGTCCAGGCCCATGCCCAGGTAAGCGCGCAACGCCTCTTCCTGTGGATCGCCAGCATGCACCACCTGCAAGTTATCCCCAGCCAGCTGCAAACCCAACTCCACGGCACGGGCATCCTGCTCGGCGCGGCGGGCGCGGCCAGAGCTGGGGTGGGCACCAATGGAAACCAGGCTGATCACTTTCGTACTCATGCTCGTGCCCTTATGCCGCGTCGCGCTGGCCGCCGCTGCGGAAGTTGTCCACAGCCTCGATCAGCGCCTTGAGAATCGCCGAGCTGTCGCCAATCACCGACAGGTCAGCCCGTTTGATCATGTCGCAGCCTGGATCCATGTTGATCGCCACAACCTTGTCGCAGGCACCGATACCCTGCAGGTGCTGGATCGCACCCGAGATACCCACAGCCACGTAGACACGCGCGGTAACCCAGGTACCGGTAGCCCCCACCTGGCGGTTGCGCGGCATGAAGCCATCGTCCACTGCCACCCGCGAGGCACCTTCGGTAGCGCCGAGGGCTGCGGTGGCCTTGTGGTACAGGTCCCAGTCCTTGACACCGTTGCCGCCCGAGACGATGAACTCCGCTTCGGCCATGGCAATGGTGGCCGGGTCGACGGCCACCGAGCCAAGGTCTTCGATGCGCGGCAGGCTGCGCACCACGCTTGTGGACAACTCCACCGGCAGCGCTTCGTGACGGGTTTCGCTGACCGGCTCGGCGCACTCGGCCGCCGCCAGGATCAGGCGCGGCACAGTGCGTTGCAGGTCTTGCTGGCCGGCACCGGCGCGACCAATGCACTGGCCGTCCTTGATCTGCCATACCCGCGTTGCCGGGCGCTCGCCCAGCGCGGCGCCCAGGCGCCGACCCAGTTCCCCGCCACCGGTGCGGCTGTCGGGCAGCAGCCAGTGGCGCGGCGCGAACTGGTTATCCACAGCCCGCAGGCCTTGCACCAGTTGCTCCGGTGCATAACCTTCAAAGGCCTCGCCTTCGATAACCAGCAGCCGATCGACACCGGCTGTGGAAAAGTTGCTTTCCTTGTGCTCGTTGAACACCACGGCCAGCACCGCGCCGTCGCTGCCGGCCAGGCTGTGGGCCAGGCCAAGCAGGTCGCGGTCGTGGCTGCTCAGGCGGCCGCCAACCATGTCCGGCACGACGGCAATGTAGAACGCCGGCGCCGCCACCTGGTGCAGTGGCAACTTGACCTCGGCTGCTGCCGTGCGCCGCCCGCCCGCGCCGGTGCCCTGCTGGGCGCCGCTGCGGTCGATGCGCTTGATGCCGGCCGGGCCGACAAAGCCCGCGGCAATCGCATGTGGGTTCTTGCGGATGATGCCGTTAGGCCCCATCCAGCTGGTCTGTTGCGTCTGCATCGCGGCATGCAGCGGGTGCAGACGGTTACGGGCGATCCACTCGGCGCGTGGATCGCGGCGGATAATGTCGCTCATCAGTGCACCTCCGCAGGTTCACGTTTAGCCGTTTGCGGCTTTGGGACAGTGGATGCGTCCTCCTCGATCAGCACGTCGGCCACCAGTTCGGCCAAGTCCTTGATCTGTGGGCGCGGCTCGACCACGCCTTCAAGCATGGCGGTGCACTGCGGGCAACCCACGGCTACCAGCTCGGCCTCGGTCTCACGGATGTCGTCCATGCGCATATCGGGAATACGCTGCTTGCCAGGGATGTCAGTGATCGGCGCACCGCCACCACCACCGCAGCAACGGGAACGGAAGCCCGAGCGCTGCATCTCGCGCACCTCGATACCCAGCGCCTTGAGCACTTCGCGCGGGGCTTCGTACTCGCCGTTGTAGCGGCCCAGGTAGCACGGATCGTGGTAGGTGACACTGCCGCCCTTGTGCTGGCCAAGGTTGAGCTTCTTGGCCGCGATCAGTTCGGCGATGTAGGTGCTGTGGTGCTGCACCTGGTAGTCACCGCCCAGGGCGCCGTATTCGTTCTTCAGCACATGGAAGCTGTGCGGGTCGCAGGTGACGATGCGCTGGAACTTGTACTTGGCCAAGGTCTGGATGTTGCGCTTGGCCAGTTGCTGGAAGGTCGCCTCATCGCCCAGGCGGCGCGCCACGTCGCCGCTGTCGCGCTCTTCCAGGCCGAGTACGGCAAAATCCACACCCGAGGCTTTCAATACTTTGACAAACGAACGCAAAGTGCGTTGGTTACGCATGTCGAAGGCACCATCACCGACCCAGAACAACACTTCGGTCGCTTTCACTTCAGACAGCAGCCGCAGGTTAAGGTCGGCAGCCCAGTTCATGCGCCCGCCGGGGGCGAAGCCGCCGGGGTTGTCGGTGGCGATCAGGTTGTCCAGCACCTCGGCGCCCTTGTTCGGGGTAGCGCCCTTTTCCAGGGTAATGTGGCGGCGCATGTCGACGATGGCATCGACGTGCTCGATCATCATCGGGCACTCCTCGACGCAGGCACGGCAGGTGGTGCAGGACCACAGCGTTTCGGCGTCGACCAGGCCATTGACGATCGGCTGGTGTGGATTGCCACCGTGTTCGCCGATTGGTTTGCCAGGGTATGGGCTACCGGCAAATTGCGCGTCAGTGCCACCGGCAAGGCCGATGACCATGTCCTGGATGAGTTTTTTCGGGTTCAGCGGCTGGCCAGCGGCAAAGGCCGGGCACATGGCTTCACATTTACCGCACTGCACGCAGGCATCGAAGCCCAGCAGCTGGTTCCAGGTGAAGTCCACCGGCTTTTCCACGCCAAGGGGTGCGTTCGGGTCTTCCAGGTCCAACGGCTTGAGGCCGGTGGAGCGGCCGCCGCCGAAGCGATCGGCACGGCGGTGCCAGGCCAGGTGCAAGGCACCGGCGAAGGCGTGCTTCATCGGGCCGCCCCAGGTCATGCCAAAGAACAGCTCCGACACACCCCACAGCACGCCCAGGCCCAGAACGGCGACCATCACCCAACCACCCGTGTTGGCCGGCAGGATACCGGCGACCGGCAGGGTGGCAATGAAGAAGCTCACGGCGAACGCCAGCAAACTCTTCGGCAGGCGCATCCACGGGCCCTTGGACAGGCGAGAGGGCGGGTTGAGGCGGCGTTTGAAGACAAAGATGGCACCGGTGAACATGATCACCGTGGCTACCAGCAGTGCATAGCCGAGGATCTTGCTCTGCAGGCCAAAACCATGCACCAGAATGGCCAGCACAGCAGACAGCACAAAGCCGCCCGCAGTGGCCACGTGGGTCTTGGACATGTATTTGTCGCGCTCAACCACGTGGTGCAGGTCCACCAGGTAGCGGCGCGGCATGGCCAGCAGGCCGCCGATCAGGTTGACCTTGGACGGCCGGCCACGGCGCCACATGCGCACCCGGCGCAAGGCACCGAGCACTGCCAGGCCAAGGGCAGCGAACAGCAGGATGGGTAGAAGGGTGTTCAACATGGGAGACTCCCACAAACAGCTGGATTCTTGCGCCGACCAGAGGGCGGGACTGGCCCCATGTAGGAGCGGGTTTACCCGCGAATGCGTTCGGTCAGGCAACAGTGTTGTCAGTGCTGACGCATTCGCGGGTAAACCCGCTCCTACAGGGATCGCGCCCGATGGCGGCGACTGTTAACGATCAGAAGTCCTTGCAGAGGCGCAAGGCGTCGTAGATCGCCGCATGCACGTTGCGCTGGGCCACGCAGTCGCCGATGCGGTACAGCAGGTAGCCTTCGCCCGGCTGGCTCAGGATCGGCTGTGGCTTGATGGCGAACAGCGCCTCCACGTCGATCTGGCCCTTGTTGCGCGAACCTTCCTTGAGCGCGTAGTACAGCTCTTCGTCAGGCCGCACGCCGTTCTCGACCACTACCTGATCGACCACGCGCTCTTCCTTGGCGCCGGTGTATTCGTTCTCCAGTACCGCCACCAGCTTGTCGCCTTCGCGGTAGACCTTTTCCAGCATCATGTCGCCGGTCATGATCACTTCTTTGGGGTACATGCTGCGGTAGTAGGTGGGGAAGGTGGTCCCCCCCATGGCCACGCCTGGCTTGATGTCGTCGGTGACGATCTCGACCTGGCTGCCCTTGTCAGCGATGAAGTCGGCGACCGACATACCGGTGAATTCGCAGATGGTGTCGTACACCAGCACGTTCTTGCCCGGCGCTACCTTGCCATCGAGCACATCCCAGCTGCTGACCACCAGCCCTTCAGCGGCGCCCCAGTGCTCGTTCTGCTCCAGGAACGAGTGCCCACCTACGGCCAGCACGATGACGTCCGGGCGCAGGTCCTGAATGGCGGCCACATCAGCGGCAGTGCCCAGGCGCAAGTCGACTTTCAGGCGAGCCAGCTCAAGCTGGTACCAGCGGGTGATACCGGCAATCTGGTCACGCTGCGGGGCCTTGGCGGCAATGGTGATCTGCCCGCCAATCTGGTCCCTCTTCTCGAACAGGGTCACGTCGTGGCCGCGTTCAGCAGCCACGCGGGCCGCTTCCATGCCGGCAGGGCCTGCGCCAACCACCACCACCTTGCGCTTGACGCCGGTGGTCTTCTCGATGATGTGCGGCACACCCATGTACTCACGGGAGGTCGCGGCGTTCTGGATGCACAGCACATCCAGGCCTTGGTACTGGCGGTCGATGCAGTAGTTGGCACCGACGCACTGCTTGATCTGGTCGATCTGGCCCATCTTGATCTTGGCGATCAGGTGCGGGTCGGCCATGTGCGCACGGGTCATGCCGACCATGTCCACGTAGCCGCCTTCAAGGATGCGCGTGGCCTGGTTCGGGTCTTTGATGTTCTGCGCGTGCAGCACCGGGACCTTGACCACTTCCTTGATACCGGCTGCCAGGTGCAGGAACGGCTCCGGCGGGTAGCTCATGTTGGGGATGACGTTGGCCAGGGTGTTGTGGGTATCGCAACCCGAGCCGACCACGCCGATGAAGTCGAGCATGCCGGTGGCGTCGTAGTAGGCAGCGATCTGCTTCATGTCCTCGTGGCTGAGGCCATCAGGGTGGAACTCGTCACCACAGATACGCATGCCCACGCAGAAGTCGTCACCCACTTCAGCGCGCACAGCTTTCAGTACTTCCAGGCCGAATTTCATGCGGCCTTCAAAGGTACCGCCCCATTCGTCGGTACGTTTGTTGACCCGTGGGCTCCAGAACTGGTCGATCATGTGCTGGTGCACCGCCGACAATTCCACGCCGTCCAGGCCGCCCTCTTTGGCGCGACGCGCAGCCTGCGCGTAGTTGCCGATTACCCGCCAGATCTCTTCCACCTCGATGGTTTTGCAGGTGGCGCGGTGCACAGGTTCGCGAATGCCCGATGGCGACATCAGCGTCGGCCAGTTGAAGCCGTCCCAGCGCGAGCGGCGGCCCATGTGGGTAATCTGGATCATGATCTTGGCGCCATGCTTGTGCATGGCGTCGGCAAGGTTCTGGAAGTGCGGGATGATGCGGTCGGTCGACAAGTTGACCGATGCCCACCATTCCTGCGGGCTGTCGATGGCAACCACCGACGAGCCGCCACAGATGGCCAGGCCGATGCCACCCTTGGCCTTCTCTTCGTAGTACTTCACATAGCGGTCGGTCGTCATGCCGCCGTCAGTGGCGTAGACCTCGGCGTGCGCGGTGCTGAGCACACGGTTGCGGATGGTCAGTTTGCCGATCTGGATCGGCTGGAACATTGCTTCGAATGCCATGACGCTATCTCCGGCTTACAACGGCTTTGTAACGAACAGGCCATCTTCGTGGCCTTCTTCCGACCCGCCATAGACCTGTTCGGCCACGGTGCGGATCTTGCTGCCGCGGGCAGCGAGAATCTGGTCCATCGCGCCAGCGAACCAGCCGGTGAACATGTAGTCGACCTTGCGGCCGCACTTGCCATAGACGTACACGAACGCAGAGTGCTTGAGCTTGACGCTGCAGGTACCTTTATCCAGGTCGATATCCTGGATCTCGAACAGGCCCCAGCCACGCTGGCTCAGGCGCTTCATGTAGTGCTCGAACACCGCGACGCCTTCCAGGCCATGGCACTCGGCCTCTTTTTCACACCAGTGCCAGGCGGACTTGTAGCCAGCCTTGTAGAGGATTTCGGCATAGGCGTCGGCGCCCAGCACTTCCTCGATGCCCATATGGTTATTGACGAAGAAATGACGAGGCACATACAGCATCGGCAAGGCGTCGCTGGTCCAGACACCGGTCTCGCTGTCGACTTCGATTGGCAATTGCGGGGCGATTTTGGCCATGGAAACTCAACTCCATAAAATTTTTTTGTGGGTGCCCCGGCGTTGCTGGCAGGGGCTATCAGGCTTGGAGAGCGGCTTACTCGCCCCAGACATCCTTGAGGACGTTGACCCAGTTCTCGCCCATGATCTTGCGCACCACACGCTCGGAGTGGCCGCGTTTCAGCAAGGTCTCGGTGAGGTTGGGGAATTCGCCGACAGTGCGAATGCCCAGCGGGTTGATGATCTTGCCGAAGTTGGTCAGGCGGCGGGCGTAGCCCTTGTCATGGGTCAGGTATTCGAAGAAGTCCTGGCCGTGCCCCTGGGTGAAGTCGGTACCGATACCGATGGCGTCTTCACCGACGATATTCATGGTGTACTCGATGGCCTCGGCGTAGTCATCGATGGTCGAGTCAATGCCTTTGGCCAGGAACGGCGCGAACATGGTGACGCCAACGAAACCGCCGTGATCAGCGATGAACTTCAGCTCTTCGTCCGACTTGTTGCGCGGGTGCTCTTTCAGGCCCGAGGGCAGGCAGTGCGAGTAGCACACCGGCTTTTTCGATTCGAGGATGACTTCTTCGGAAGTCTTGGAGCCAACGTGGGACAGGTCGCACATGATGCCGACACGGTTCATCTCGGCAACGATCTCGCGACCGAAGCCGGACAGCCCGCCGTCACGCTCGTAGCAGCCGGTGCCCACCAGGTTCTGGGTGTTGTAGCACATCTGCACGATGCCCACGCCCAGCTGCTTGAACACGTCCACATAAGCGATCTGGTCCTCGAACGCATGGGCGTTCTGGAAGCCGAAGAGGATGCCGGTCTTGCCCAGTTCCTTGGCCTTGCGGATGTCGGCGGTGGTGCGCACCGGCATCACCAGGTCGCTGTTGTCGCGGATCAGCTTCTGGCTGGACGCGATGTTGTCGACGGTAGCCTTGAACCCTTCCCAGACCGACACCGTGCAGTTGGCCGCAGTGAGGCCGCCTTTGCGCATGTCTTCGAACAGCTCGCGGTTCCATTTGGCGATGATCAGGCCATCGATGACGATGCTGTCGGCGTGTAGTTCGGCTGGGCTCATCAGGCTGTCCCCTTTTATAGAGTTGGGTCGCGCCAAACCTTCTGCCGGCGCTTTGAGGCCAGCATATGCCTGTGCCCCGAGGCGCCCCGGTGCAAAAACGACAGGGGGTTTGCCGAAAGCGTCAATGCGCGACAAGAGCGCGTCTGGCGCGTGTTCCGGGGATGCGAGACAGTCTCGATAACGACATTTGCGGCCGGTACATGAACATTTGGTCAGGGAGCTACCACCTGGCCTCTGGCTGAGCGAGAATCCCTGCGATTCGACAGCCTGTTGAGGAGAAAACGGATGAAATCAATGGCATGGCTGGTGCTGCTGGCCATCGTGAGCGGGGCCCAGGCCAGTGAGGACGAAAGCACACCTTGCGACAATGTGGAGACCGACCAGCAAACCTTCGCCTGTGCAGCATTCAACAAGCAGGTCGCCGAGCGTGAGCTGCAGTCGGCCTACGACGACCTGGTCGCGCGCATGCGTGATCAGTTCGGCGACGAGGCAGGCCTGATGTCGCGAATAGAGGCAGCCGAGAAAGTCTGGAGCCAACTGCGCGATGCAGACTGCAAGGTCGAAACCCATGCCGAACAACCCGGCAGCAGGGCCTACCAGATCGCCTGGAACAGCTGCATTGCACAGCGCAGCGATGAGCGAGCCGAGTATTTGCGCAGCCTGGGCGCGCAAAACGGTGACGAGCCAGCACCCGAAGATTGATCAGCACGTGCGAGTGAAGGATCAACTCCAGAGGAACAACATGCCGCTGATGCCCCCTGCGTCATTGCTCGATAGTGCCCCCAGACCACGTGCTCACCATGTGTGTCTTGGAACTCACAACTATCAAGGAATTACAAAGTGGCTGACATCAAAGTTGAAATGGAAAAAATCCGCAAAGAGGGTCAAGAGCGCGTAGCCGCTACCGGCCAGACCATCTGCGTCTTCGCTGACAATGTCCCTGCCAACATTGCAGAAGACATCCTGGCCGGCATGCGTTTGATGACCGAACTGGCCAACAAGAAGTTCGACAAGGAGACCCAGCAGCGCGAGTGGTACAACTTCTACAACGATGGCCTGATCAAGTTTGGCTGGACCATGACGGGCGCAGCACATGCCGAAGATGCCATTGATGAGGACAACCTGACCCTGGCAGAGCTGATTACCAAGTCCGTCACCATCAGCGTATCCGCGGACCCTCGTCGCGCCGCCTGCGCCAGGCGTGTTCTGCAAATTGTCGTGCAGAAGCCGGAAGTCAAGGCGCACCTGGAAAAGCACAGCCATAGTGAATCCGGCAAATCGAGCAACTTCGTGGTCGCCCAGTGCGAAATGACGCCACAAGGCCTGCCGGCGATGCACATGACCAGCTTCCAGGCCAGCTACGACTCGAAAGTCGAGCGTGAAGGCGCCCTGACCCGCAAGGTCGACAAAACCTCTACCCGCGTTTATCGCGCTTCGCAACAAGGCACGTTCAGCGTTCGTCACTTCGACGCTGCACGTGATCTTGTGAATGAGAAGATAAAAGGCGACATCGCCGCGTTTCTCGCTATCTGATTAGCGAGACCGGGTACCAGCTCTCTGGTACCCGGTTCTGGTCATCTGCATCCATCAAGGAGCAATGCCACATGGGCGATACGAACCTGGATACCCGTGTATTCGAGGAGCGGCTAAGCATCAAGCCTGCGCCCTGGCTGACACTTGAGACATGGGAAGACTTGCAGCTATGCCTGCGTTATTCACAAGCAGTGGCCAATGAAAAATTCTCGATGGAGACCCAGCCTCAGCAATGGTTCACTGTCGCTCTCGCCACCTTGCAATCATTGAAATTCACCCTGTTCGAACACACTCATAAAACCATCGTGTATGAGCCGCACTTGCTTGCATTAAGCGATGTTTACAGTGGCTATCTACCCCCGCCCCGCGAGAAAGGACCTTGGTTCAAGAGCCTAGAAGAAAATGTTCAAGCCGCTCTGCAGTCGGCCGGTACGCGTACCTTCACCGTCATGAACGCCTCTTCACATCTCAGTATCGAAATGGACCATGAAGGGGACCAGGTCCCGGTTGCGATCCTGTTTTATGCCTATTGCGTTACCGACCCGGTCGAGCCCACCAGAAAGTTGAACCTGATATTTGACCACCTGGGTGCACGCTTCAATGCAGCGGATTTCGCCCCGCTTCGCAAAGATCTGCAAACAAGGAATCGCGAAAAGCTAAGGGCCATCCTCGAGCGTGAACTGGAGTGAAGCTCATTTTGTACCGCTGGGCCGTCGCTCCTCCCGCGGGCACCGTCCAAACCTCAGCTTGTAGCGCCGCGTGAAATAGGATGGCAGTTCAAACCCGCACGCAAGGCTGACTTCAGTCACCGACATGTCGGTCTGGGCCAACAGCTGGCGCGCCTTGTCCAGCCGTAACCCGAGATAGAAACCGCTCGGGGTTGCATCAAGGTGCATGCGAAACAAACGCTCCAGTTGACGCCGTGTCACCTTGATCGCGGCAGCCAGTTCCAGCGTACTCAACGGTGGCTCGATGTGTTTTTCCATTTCGCCAATGGCATGGACCAGCTTCTTGTTGCTGATGCCATAACGCGCACCGATCTGCATGCGCTGGTGGTCCTGGCGCTGACGGATACGACCCAGCACGAACTGCTCCGACACCTTGACCGCCAGTTCGCTGCCGTGAGACTGGGCAATCAGGTGCAGCATCAAATCGATCGAGGCAGTTCCGCCGGCACAGGTGATACGGCTGCGGTCAATCTCGAACAGCTCCTGGGTGGCTTGAAGGCCTGGATAGCGTTCCTTGAATGCCTCAAGCGCCTCCCAATGCAATGTCGCCCGGTAGCCCTCGAGCAGCCCTGCCTCGGCCAGCACCATTGCGCCCGTGTCGATGCCACCGAGCATGACAGCTTCGTGGTTGAGCCGGCGCAGCGCATGCAGCAGTTTGGGTGCGACATTGGCCAGTGGCTCAAAGCCCGCAACCACCAGCAGGATGTTGGCCGGCTCTCCTTCCCCCAGGGCGGCATCGGCATTGATCGACATGCCATTGCTCGCCAGCACCGCCTCACCGTCCAGGCTAAGCACCTGCCACCGGTACAACTGCCCGCCAAAACGATTGGCCACCCGCAGCGGCTCCACCGCCGAAATGAACCCCATGGCGGAAAAGCCGGGCACCAACAGAAAGGCAATCGTCTCCATCATCCCCTCCTCCACAGAAACTGGTCGCCCAGGTGCTAATTCCTGTCGCTAGCGTGCGCTTGGGCAAGGTAGCGCCAGCGTAGCGTATTCACACGGTCCGCAGAGGCCGCCCTCAATAACAATATGCACTGCCGATGGAGAGCCACCATGCACAGCTTGATCCGCCGCAGCCTGTTGTCCCTTGCCCTGAGCAGCATCATTGCCACCCCGCTTTTCGCCGCCGAGCCCGCCGCCTGCAAAAACGTGCGCCTTGGCGTGGTCAACTGGACCGACGTCATTGCCACCAGCGCCATGGCCCAGGTACTGCTCGACGGCCTGGGGTACCAGACCAAACAGACCAGTGCCTCGCAACAGATCATCTTCGCCGGCATACGCGACAAACGCCTGGACATGTTCCTGGGTTACTGGAACCCGATCATGACCCAGACCATTACCCCGTTCGTCGATGCCAACCAGGTCAAGGTGCTGGACAAGCCAAGCCTGGAGGACGCGCGCGCCACCTTGGCCGTGCCGAAATACCTCTACGACAAGGGCCTGAAGACGTTCGCCGACATCCACAAGTTCGAGAAAGAGCTGGGCGGCAAGATCTATGGCATCGAACCGGGTTCCGGCGCCAATACGCAGATCAAAGCGATGATCACCAAGAACCAGTTCGACCTGGGCAAATTCCAGCTGGTCGAGTCCAGCGAGGCCGGCATGCTCGCCGCCGTCGACCGCGCGGTGCGGCGCAAGGAGGCCGTGGTGTTCTTCGGCTGGGCGCCACACCCGATGAACGTGAACATCGACATGGCCTACCTGGGTGACAGCCAGGATGCACTCGGCCCTGACGAAGGCCGTGCGACGGTGTGGACGGTGACGGCGCCGGACTATGCCGAACGCTGCCCCAATGCCCACCGCCTGCTGGCCAACCTGAAGTTCAGCGCCGAGGACGAGAGTCGCATGATGCAGCCACTGCTCGACCACAAGGACGCGCTGGAATCGGCCCGCCAGTGGCTCAAGGACCACCCCGAGGACAAGGCGCGCTGGCTTGAGGGTGTGACCACCTTCGATGGCAAGCCGGCCGCGGACAACCTCAAGCTTACCGCCAACTGACAGGGCCCTTTCGCGGGCACGCCCGCTCCCACAGGTAACGCGCTCGCCAGGGCCATCACGGCTCCCTGTAGGAGCGGGCTTGCCCGCGAAGAGGCCAGCATTGACCATACAAGGAACCCGCCATGAACCACGACGTCATCATCACCTGCGCCCTCACCGGCGCCGGCGACACCGCCTCGAAAAGCCACTTGGTCCCGGTCACCCCCAAACAGATCGCCGAATCCGCCGTGGAAGCTGCCAAAGCAGGCGCCACCGTGGTCCACTGCCACGTCCGCGACCCGCAGACCGGCCGTTTCAGCCGTGATGTAAACCTCTATCGGGAAGTCATGGAGCGTATCCGCGAAGCTGACGTGGACATCATCGTCAACCTCACCGCCGGCATGGGCGGCGACCTGGAAATCGGCCCGGGTGAAACGCCGCTGGCGTTCGGCCCGGGCACCGACCTGATCGGCCCGCTGGAGCGCCTGGCCCATGTCGAAGCACTGTTGCCGGAAATCTGCACCCTCGACTGCGGCACCCTCAACTTCGGCGATGGCAACTCGATCTACGTGTCCACCCCGGCCCAACTGCGCGCCGGTGCCAAACGCATTACCGAACTGGGGGTGAAGGCCGAGCTGGAAATCTTCGACACCGGCCACCTGTGGTTCGCCAAGCAAATGATGAAGGAAGGCCTGCTTGAAGACCCGTTGTTCCAGCTGTGCCTGGGCATCCCGTGGGGCGCACCGGCCGACACCACCACCATGAAGGCCATGGTCGACAACCTGCCTGCCAACGTCACCTGGGCCGGCTTCGGCATCGGCCGCATGCAGATGCCCATGGCCGCGCAGGCCGTGTTGCTCGGCGGCAATGTGCGGGTGGGCCTGGAAGACAACTTGTATCTGGACCGTGGCGTGCTGGCCAGCAATGGCCAACTGGTGGAACGCGCGAGCGAGATCATCACCCGCATGGGTGGCCGCGTGCTCAGCCCGGCAGAAGGCCGGGAAAAAATGAACCTCAAGCGCCGCTGATCCTTTCAGGAGACCGATATGCCCTTCATTACCGAGATCAAGACCTTCGCCGCCCTGGGTAGCGGCGTGATCGGCAGCGGCTGGGTCGCCCGCGCCCTGGCCCATGGCCTGGACGTGGTGGCCTGGGATCCCGCGCCCGGCGCCGAACAGGCACTGCGCAAACGTGTCGCCAATGCCTGGCCGGCACTGGAAAAACAAGGCCTGGCCCCTGGCGCATCGCAAGACCGCCTGAAGTTCGTGGCAACCATCGAGGAATGCGTGCGCAACGCCGATTTCATCCAGGAAAGCGCACCAGAGCGCCTGGACCTCAAGCTCGACCTGCACGCAAAAATCAGCGCCGCAGCCAAGCCTGACGCAATCATCGGCTCAAGCACTTCGGGCCTGCTGCCCAGCGAGTTCTACGAGTCGTCCACTCACCCTGAGCGCTGCGTCGTCGGCCACCCGTTCAACCCGGTGTACCTGCTGCCGCTGGTCGAGATCGTCGGCGGCAGCCGCACCTCACCCGAGGCCATTGAAGCTGCCAAAACCATCTACACCGCCCTCGGCATGCGCCCACTGCATGTGCGCAAGGAAGTGCCAGGCTTCATCGCCGACCGCCTGCTCGAAGCGCTCTGGCGCGAGGCCTTGCACCTGGTCAACGACGGCGTTGCCACCACGGGCGAAATCGACGACGCGATCCGCTTCGGCGCAGGCTTGCGCTGGTCGTTCATGGGCACATTCCTTACCTATACCCTGGCCGGTGGCGATGCCGGCATGCGCCACTTCATGTCACAGTTCGGCCCTGCCCTGAAGCTGCCCTGGACGTACCTGCCAGCACCGGAACTGACCGACAAGCTGATCGACGATGTGGTGAGCGGCACTTCCGAGCAACAGGGCGAGCGCAGCATCGCTGCACTGGAGCGCTACCGTGACGACACCCTGCTGGCGGTACTGGAAGCGGTGAAGTCCAGCAAGGCCAGCCACGGCATGTCGTTCAGCGATTAAGGAGACCAAGATGCCTGCTCTGATCACCTACCGCACCACGGTCCAGGAGGACTGGGTCGATTACAACGGGCACCTTCGCGATGCCTTCTACCTGCTGATCTTCAGCTACGCGACCGATGCCCTGATGGAGCGCATTGGCCTGGACGCCGACAGCCGCGGGCAAAGCGGTAATTCGCTGTTCACGCTGGAGGCGCACATCAATTATCTGCACGAGGTGAAGCTGGGCACCGAGGTGTGGGTGCAGACGCAGATCATCGGTTTTGATCGCAAGCGTCTTCACGTGTATCACAGCCTGCACCGGGCAGGGTTCGACGAGGTGCTGGCGGCGAGCGAGCAGATGTTACTGCACGTGGACCTGGCGGGGCCGAAGTCAGCGCCTTTTGGGCACACGACTGTTTGCCAATTGAACCACTTGGTAGAGCAACAGGAGGGGGCGCCGGCGCCGCAATACATGGGGCGTACCATAAAACTTCCCTCTTGAGTGATCAGAGAGCGGGCGCCAGGGTTTCCAAATCTAGGAAGCGCCATGGCGCCTTGAAAGTTCGCGCCACATCATTCTTATCCGCCGTACCTATCGGAACCCCTTGATTCTGCAGTTGCGGGTTGAGTGATAGGGTATGGCGCACTGCGACGTCCGCATCTGCGTATGGAAATTTGGCGCTATATGCTTGGATCCTCGTCGCTATGCGAGGTCCCCATGTTATGCCCTAATTTGTGGGTTAAC